>CAMFIX010000404.1 GCA_945952425.1 uncultured Pseudorhodobacter sp.
GCTGAAGCCCCATGCCGTCCTCAACATGACGACCGGCGGCTCGGCGATCATGAGCCTCGATCAACGGCTCGCAGCCCCCAAGGCCTATCAGCCCGAGATGTGCAGCCTCAACATGGGCAGCATGAATTTCGCGCTTTACCCGATGGCCGCGCGGATCAAGACCTTCCTGCATCCTTGGGAAGAGCCCTTCCTGCGCAACTCCGACGACCTGGTCTTCAAGAACACGCCGCGCGACATTGCCCATGTGCTGGACGAGATGGGCCGTCGCGGCGCGCGTTTCGAATTCGAGTGCTATGACATCGGCCACCTGACGATGCTGCGCCATTTCGTCGACCGCGGCCTGGTCAAACCGCCGTTTTTCCTGCAATTCGTCTTCGGCGTCCTCGGCGGCATGCCCCCCGAACCCGAGATCCTGACCCTGCTGAAGCGCCAGGCCGACCGGCTCTTCGGCGACGATTACCTGTTTTCGGTGCTGGCGGCGGGGCGTCAGCAGATTCCCATGGCGGCGATGGCGGCCAGCATGGGCGGCCATGTCCGGGTGGGGCTCGAGGACAACCTCTATATCTCCAAGGGCGTGCTGGCGACCTCCAACGCCCAGCAGGTGACCCTGATCCGCGAGATCGTCGAGCGCCTTGGCCGCACCCCCGCCACGCCCGACGAGGCACGGACGATGCTTGGCCTGAAGGGCCCCGACAAGGTGGCGTTTTGATCCGGCCCATCACCCCCGACGACCTGCCCCGCCTGCGCGCCATGCTGCAGGCCCTGGCCGATCACGAGGGGGGCAAGGCCCAAGTGGCCACTGTCGAAGCCCTGCACCTCGCAGCTTTCGGCCCGCGCCCCTTGATCCGCGCCCTGATCGCCGACCATGGCATGGTGATCTATTTCGCCGAATTCTCCACCCATCGCGGTATGCCGGGGGTCTTCGTCCAGGATCTTTACGTCGCCCCCGCAGCGCGGGGTCAGGGTCTCGCGCGGGCCCTGCTGCGGGCCACGCTCCGCCACCAGGACTGGGGCGCGCGGTTCATCGCTTTGACCGTCGGCCATGACAACGCCTTGGCCCGGCGGTTCTATGCCACGGCGGGCTTTGTATCCCGCGGCTCCGAGGCCCTGATCCACACTGACCCCGAGGCGCTATGAAAGCCTTTCACCACCCCGGCCAGCGCGCCCATGACCCGCAGTTCTTCCTGTCCTCCGGCGCGCCCCGCCCCTGCCCGGAAAAGCCCGCCCGCATCGACGCCCTGCTTGCAGGCCTCGCGCGGCTTTCCATCGCGCCCGAACGCCCCGGCGATTTCGGCCTGGACCCGATCGCCGCCATCCATCCCGCCCGCTACCTGACCTTCCTGCAGACGATCCACCAGCGCTGGAGCCGGATCGACGGCGCCAGCCCCGAGGTCATCCCGAACATCCACCCGGCCTCCCGCACCGACGGCTATCCTTTGTCCGCCGTAGGCCAGGCGGGCTTCCATCAGACCGACACCTCTTGCCCCATCGGCCCGCAAACCCATGAGGCGGCTTACCTTTCCGCCCAATGCGCCATCGCCGGGGCGGAAGAGATCATGGCGGGCGCCCAGGCCGCCTATGCCCTCTGCCGCCCGCCCGGCCACCATTGCTTTGCCGAGCTGGCGGGCGGCTTCTGCTATCTGAACAACACCGCGATTGCCGCCCAAAGCCTGACCCTCTCCGGCCGCAAGGTCGCGGTGCTCGACATCGACCTGCACCATGGCAACGGCACGCAGGGCATCTTCTACGACCGGCCCGATGTGCTGACCGTCTCTCTCCACGCCCATCCCGAAAGGTTCTATCCCTTCTTCTGGGGCTATCCCGGCGAGCATGGCGCCGGGCCGGGAGTGGGCGCCAACCTGAACCTCGCCCTGGAGCGCGGCTCGGGCGATGACCCGTTCCGCCGGGCCCTGCATGACGCCCTCGCCCGCATCACGCTTTGGGGGGCGGACACTCTGGTTCTGGCGCTGGGGCTCGACGCCTTCATCGGCGATCCGTTTGCGGGGCTGGCGGTGACCACCCCGGGGTTCCAGCAGATCGGCCGTGACATCAAAGCCTTGGGTCTGCCCACGCTGATCGTGCAGGAGGGCGGCTATCTCTGCCCCGAGTTGGGCGAGAATCTGGCAGCGGTTCTGGGCGCCTGGGTCTAAGCGGCGCGGTGAACCCCGCCCTACCCCGTCCCGGCCGCCGATCATCGTAGGGCGGGGTTCACCCCGCCGTCCCCCGCTGCAGCTTCACCGGCTCTGACCGGCACAGCCGCAGGAAATGCGCCATGAAGGGGCGGCTTGCGTCTTCCTCTCGCGTCACCGCGCAGAGGCGCTTGGTCACCACCTGCGGCCCCAAAGGCCGCGTTACGTAATCGGCATGGGAGCGCACCTCGCGGATCACCCAGTCGGGCAGCACCGTCACCCCGCGGTCGGAGCCCACCAGCATCAGGATCACCGCCGTCAGCTCGGCCGTGCGATGGGCCCGGGGTTCGACCCGCGCCTCGGTCAGAAGCTCGGTGAATATGTCCAGCTTGTCGCGGCCCACGGGATAGGTGATCAGCACCTGGTCGCGGAAATCCTCGGCCTCGATCATCGCCCTAGCGGCCAGCGGGTTCTTCGAGGACGCGACGAAGGTCGGGTGGTAGTCGAACAAGGGATGCGCCACGATCCCGTCCAAAGCCTCGGGGTTACTGGAGATCACCAGGTCGACCTCCTCGCGCACCAGTGCCGGGAAACTGTCGAAGGCCAGACCCGCGCGGATGTCGACATCGACCTCGGGCCAGGCGTGGCGGAACATCTCCAGGACCGGGAACAGCCAGTCGAAACAGGCGTGGCACTGAATGGCGATATGCAGCCGCCCCGACTTGCCGGCCTGCAGGGCGCGGAATTCCTCTTCCAGCGCCGCGACTTCCGGCAGGATACGCTCCGCCGCCCGCAGCATCCTGACCCCGGCGGCCGACAGCCGCATGGGCTTGGACCGCCGCACGAACAGCTCCATCCCCACCTGCGCCTCCAGCCCCGCGACCTGGTGGCTCAGCGCCGATTGCGTCGTGTTCAGGATATCGGCCGCCCGAGCGAGCCCCCCCGCCTGGTGGATCGCGCGCAGGGTGCGGAAGTGGCGCAGCTCCAGGAACATGAGTCCAACCTCATCATCTTGGTGAAAACTATGAATTGGATTCACGATGCCCGATCTGGCACAACAGCGTCAAGACAAAGGAGCCATCATGACCCGTGCCGCCATCTCGTTCGAATTCTTCCCGCCGCAAACGCTCGACGCCTCGTTCCGGCTGTTCGAAACCGTGCAGGCGCTGGCGCCGATGGCCCCGGATTTCGTCAGCGTGACCTATGGCGCTGGCGGCACGACCCGCAAGCTGACGCATGAGGCGGTTTCGACCATCCGGCGCAACTACGGGCTGAATGTGGCGGCACATCTGACCTGCGTGGATGCCAGCCGCGAAGAAACCCTCGCGATTGCCGAGGCTTACCGCGCCGAGGGCGTCACGGAAATCGTGGCCCTGCGCGGCG
>CAMFIX010000405.1 GCA_945952425.1 uncultured Pseudorhodobacter sp.
CAGGGATTTCCAGCGCAACGGCGTCGCCAGGCGCAAAATTTTTCGCCGAAAAATTTTCCTTCCGAATTTTCGGCGAAAATTCGCTACTTCAACCGCCGGATCAGCGAAGAGGTATCCCCCCTGCCCCCGCCCATCCCCTGCACCTCCCTCTAGCACTGATCGACCAGCGCCGTTACCGGCAGGATCGCGCCCACCTCATCCGCGGCCTCCAGGCAAATCTTCAGATCCTTGCGCATCCAATCGACCGAGAACCCGAAATCGAACCGCCCCTCCAGCATGGTCTTGTGCCGGTTCTGCATCTGCCACGACCCGGCCGCGCCTTGGCTGATCACCTCGACCACCGCCGCGCCGTCCATCCCGGCCTTCTCGCCGAAGGCCAAGGCCTCCGAGAGCCCCTGCACCAGACCCGCGATGCAGATCTGGTTCATCATCTTGGCGATCTGCCCGGCGCCCGAGGGCCCCAGAGGCCGGCAGACCTTGGCATGGGCGGCGATCACCGGCTCGGCCCGCGCGTAATCTTCCACAGACCCGCCGCACATGATCGACAAGGCGCCGTTCTCGGCCCCTGCCTGCCCGCCCGAGACCGGCGCATCGACAAAGCCCAGACCCTTCTCGCAAGCGACCGCCGCCAGCTCTCGCGTCACCTTGGCGGAAACCGTGGTGTGATCGACGAAAATCGCCCCGGGCGTCATGCCCTGAAAGGCCGCCCCCGCCACCTGCCGCAGGTCGTCGTCATTGCCGACGCAGGCGAAGACCAGTTCGGCGCCCTTCGCGGCCTCTGCCGCCGTCGCGGCCCGCGCACCGGCATGGCGCGCAACCCAGGCCTCCGCCTTGGCCTCCGAGCGGTTCCAGACCGTCACCGCATGCCCCTTGGCCGCCAGGTGCCCCGCCATCGGCCCGCCCATCACGCCAAGCCCCAAAAATGCCACCCGTGCCATCACGACCTCCTGAAGCCCGATTTCCCCATGGGCGCCCCGATTGTGCGCCCCGCTCTTTCGGACTAGAGGAAGAACCGCCCGAAACGTCAAGCCACCCTGCCCTGCCCAAAGGAGCCGCCCATGCTGACCGCCTTCCGCTGGACGCTGCGCGCCTTCGTCGGCCTGATCGTGCTGGGGCTGCTGGTGCTGGCGGTGCTCTATTATTTCCTGTCGCGCTCTCTGCCCGATTACAACGCCGACTGGACGGTGCCGGGCATCTCGGCCCCGGTGGAGATCGTGCGCGACGCCCATGCGATCCCCAATATCTTCGGCGCCACCGACAACGACAGCTATTACGCGCTTGGCTTCGCCCATGCGCAGGACCGGCTTTGGCAGATGATGCTGATGCGGCGGACGGCGCAGGGGCGCCTGTCGGAGATTTTCGGCGCCCGCACGCTGAAGACCGACGAGCTGATGCGGCGGCTTGATCTTTACACCCTCTCGCTCTCGTCGGTCGCGGCGCAGGACGATTACACCAAGGCCGCGCTGCAGGCCTATGCCGATGGGGTCAATGCCTGGATCGCGCAGGTGAACGCCAATGCCTTGGGCCGCGGCGCGCCGGAGTTCTTCCTGTTCCCCGCCCAGATCGACGCCTGGGCCCCGGCCGATTCGCTGGCCATCATCAAGCTGATGGCCTTGCAGCTGTCCTCGCATCTGGACAACGAGGTCTTGCGGGCGGAGCTTTCCCAGACCATCTCGCCCACCCGCCTGCGCGACCTTCTGCCCGATGTCACCGGCCCCGGCATCGCGGCCCTGCCGCAGTATTCGCAGCTGATGCCCGGCGCGCCGGGCGGCCTGCCGCAGCGCCAGGCCGAGCTTGACCTGCCGCTTTCCCCCTTCCATTCCGCCGATATGGCCGGGGCCTCGAACGCCTGGGCCGCCGCCCCCGCCCGCTCCGCCGCCGGGGGCGCGCTTCTGGCCAATGACCCGCATCTGGGCTTCTCCGCCCCCTCGATCTGGTATCTCGCCCGCCTGCACCTCGCGAGCGGAGATGTCATCGGCGCCACGATCCCCGGCATGCCCCTGGTGCTGCTGGGGCGGTCGGAAAAGCTCGGCTGGGGGCTGACCTCCAGCTATCTCGACGACCAGGATGTGGTGATGGAGAAGGTGAACCCGCAGAACCCCGAGCAATACATGACGCCCGAAGGCCCGAAGGATTTCACCTCGCGCCGCACCATCATCCAGGTCAAGGACGCCGCCCCCGTCACCATCACCCAAAGGTGGAGCGAGAGCGGCCCGATCCTGCCGGGCTCGCATTACGACCTGAACACGGTGACCCCCCCGGGCGCGGTGGCGGCGCTGGAATGGACGGCTTTGGACGGGGCCGATGCCTCGATGAGCGCGGGGATGAAGCTGATGCGGGCGGGGTCGGTGGATGAGGCGATCGCGGCCATGGCGGGCTTTGTCGCCCCCAGCCAGAACCTGATGGTGGTCGACGAAAAGAACATCGCCATGCAGATGATCGGCAAGATGCCGGCGCGCGATCCCTCTCATGTCACCCAGGGCCGGATGCCCGCCCCGGGCTGGGAGGGCAAGAACCGCTGGACCGGGTTCTATCCCTATTCCGACAACCCGGTGGTGAAGAATCCCGCCTCGGGCCTGATCGGCAACACCAACAACAAGATCGTGGACGCGCCCTTCCCGCATCACGTCTCTTTCACCTGGGGCGACACGCAGCGCATCCAGCGCTGGCTGACGTTGATGAAGACGCGCGAGGTCCATACACGGTCGTCCTTCATGGAGGCGCAGCTCGATACCGTCTCTCCCACCCTGCGCACGCTTCTGCCCCTGATCGGCAAGGATCTGTGGTTCACCGGCGAGCCCGCGGCCCAGGGCACGCCCGAACGCCAGAGGCAGGATGCGCTCAAGCTGCTCGCCGCCTGGAACGGTGAAGAGAACGAACACCTGCCCGAGCCGCTGATCGCCGAGGCCTGGCTGCGGGCGCTGCAAGACCGGCTGATGCGCGATGAGGTCGGGCCCCTGACCGACCAGTTCACCCATCTCGACCCGGAGTTCATCGAAAGGGTCTACAAGAACACCGATGGCGCCTCGGTCTGGTGCGACGTGGTGCAATCGGCGGCGGTGGAAAGCTGCTCGGAGATCGCCAAGCTGGCCCTGGACGATGCACTGCTCAGCCTGTCGGAGAAATACGGGCCCAAGATCGAAAGCTGGCGCTGGGGCGATGCGCATGAGGCGGCGCATGACCATCCGGTGCTGGGCGATGTGCCCTTCGTGAATTACTTCGTGAACATCCGGCAAAGCACGAGCGGGGGCGATTTCACCCTGATGCGGGGGCGGACCTCGGGGACGGGCGACAACCCTTACGAGAACGTCCATGGCGGCGGCTATCGCGGGGTTTACGACTTCGCCGACCCGGAAAGCAGCGTGTTCATCATCGCGACGGGGGAATCGGGGCATCCCTTGTCGCGGCACTATGACGATCTGTCAGAGCTGTGGCGGCGGGGGGAATATGTGCCGATGACGCTGGACCCGCAGCTGGCCCGGGCGGGGGCGGTGGGCGTCACGCATCTGG
>CAMFIX010000406.1 GCA_945952425.1 uncultured Pseudorhodobacter sp.
GCTTTTGGGCGGCATGATCAACCCGCTATACTCGTTGCTGATCGCGCTGACCAACGACTATCTGCAAAAGGAAGAGATGCCCGGGGCCAGTTCGGGCCTGATCTTCTTGAACGGGTTTGGCGCGATTTTCGGCCCGCTGGCTTCGGGCTGGCTGATGGGGATGGTGGGGAAGGGGGGGTATTTCCTCTTCCTCGGCGGGCTATTCCTGGCCTTGGGGCTTTATGCCGCCTGGCGCGTCTCGCAACGGCCGACGCCGGTGGGCACCGGCTTCATGGGGCTGTCGCCCACCGCCTCGCCCCTCGCCGTGGGCACGGTGATGGAGAAAGACCCAAGGCGCTCGCGCGCCTGAATTCTTTTATAGGGGCCGCTCGCGCGCCTGAGGGCGTTGGGCCGCGCGCTTGGCGCGCCGCGATTGCGGTGCGGCCGCGAACCTGTCAGGCTGGCCCAAAAGGGGGGCGCCATGGACGATCCGATTGCGGTGCTGGACTTCTGGCTGGGGCAGGTCGGGCCGGAGGGCTGGTATGCCGGCGGGGAGGAGATCGACGACCTGTGCCGCGGTCTCGCCGACCTTTGGGGGGCCGCGCGCGAGGGGGGGCTGGCGCATTGGGTCGACGGCACGGTCGGCACCCTGGCCTTTCTGATCCTGACCGACCAGATCCCGCGCAACATCCATCGCGGCACCGCCCTGGCTTTTGCGACCGACCCGCTGGCGCTGGAGGCGGCCCGGACCGCCCTGGCCGAAGGCTGGGACATGGGCGCGCCCGAGCCCGAGCGGCAGTTTTTCTACATGCCCTTCGAACACAGCGAAAACCCCGAAGACCAGGCGCTCGCCGTCCGGCTGATGGAAGAGCGTCTCGGCTCCGACCCCGAGATGGCGCTGCACGCCCGCGCCCATGCCGAGATCATCGCGCGCTTCGGGCGCTTTCCGTCGCGCAACGCCGCCCTGGGTCGGGTCAGCACGCCCGCCGAAGCGGCCTTCCTGGCCGAGGGCGGCTATGGCGCCCTGGTCAAGGCGCTTAGCCATGCAGGCCGCGCATAGGGTTACGGCGCCCCTGTCGTTGCAGGGTGCGACCGGGTAGTTTAATGGCAAACTATCTTGCCAAAGGGAGGAAAAGATGGCCCAGACATTCGACGTGGTGGTAATCGGCGCCGGCCCCGGCGGCTATGTGGCGGCGATCCGTGCGGCGCAGCTTGGCCAAAAGGTAGCCATCATCGAGCGCGAGCACCTGGGCGGCATCTGCCTCAACTGGGGCTGCATCCCGACCAAGGCGCTCTTGCGCTCGGCCGAAGTCTTTCACCTGATGCACCGCGCCAAGGAATTCGGCCTGAAGGTCGAGGGCGCGAGCTTCGATCTGGATGCCGTCGTGGCGCGCTCGCGCGGGGTGGCCAAGCAGCTCTCCTCCGGCATCGGCCATCTGATGAAGAAGAACAAGGTCACCGTCTTCATGGGCGCCGCGACCCTGCCGAAACAGGGCGTTGTCGCGGTGAAGACCGACAAGGGCAGCGAAGAGCTGACGGCGAAGGCGATCATCCTCGCCACCGGGGCGCGGGCGCGCGAGCTTCCGGGACTGGAGGCCGATGGCGATCTGGTCTGGACCTACAAGCACGCGCTGCAGCCGAAGCGGATGCCGAAACGCCTGCTGGTCATCGGCTCGGGCGCGATCGGCATCGAATTCGCCAGCTTCTTCCACACGCTTGGCGCCGACACGACCGTGGTCGAGGTGATGGACCGCATCCTGCCGGTCGAGGATGCCGAGATCAGCGCTTTCGCGAAGAAGTCCTTCGTGAAACAGGGCATGAAGATCATGGAGAAGGCGGCGGTCAAGAAACTCGACCGCAAGCCGGGCGTGGGCGTGACCGCGCATATCGAGGTGAACGGCAAGATCGAGACGCAGGACTTCGACACGGTGATCTCCGCGGTCGGTATCGTCGGCAATGTGGAAAACCTCGGGCTCGAGGCGCTGGGCGTCAAGATCGACCGCACCCATGTGGTGACGGACGAATATTGCCGGACCGGCGTGCCGGGTCTTTACGCCATCGGCGATATTGCCGGTGCCCCCTGGCTCGCCCACAAGGCCAGCCACGAGGGCGTCATGGTGGCCGAGCTGATCGCGGGTGGCCATCCCCATCCGATCAAGCCGAATTCCATCGCCGGCTGTACCTATTGCCACCCGCAAGTCGCCTCCGTCGGCCTGACCGAGCAGAAGGCCAAGGATGCGGGCTACCAGATCAAGGTCGGCCGTTTTCCCTTTATCGGCAATGGGAAAGCCATCGCCTTGGGCGAATCCGAGGGCATGATCAAGACCGTTTTCGACGCCAAGACCGGCGAGCTCTTGGGCGCCCATATGGTCGGCGCCGAAGTGACCGAGCTGATCCAGGGCTATGTCGTCGGCCGGTCCTTGGAGACCACCGAGGAAGACCTGATGAACACCGTCTTCCCGCATCCGACGCTTTCGGAAATGATGCACGAGGCGGTGCTCGACGCCTATGGCCGCGCGCTGCATATCTGAGCGACCGCTCTGGACGCCCGGCGCGGCCCGTGCATAGACTGCAGGGCCGGGCCGGACGGGGAGCGCATGGAACTGCTGGACATCGACGAAAAGGGGCGGCAGAAGCTCGCCGCCCTGCGCGTTCTCGACATCATCGCACGTGACACCGACGGCATCGCCCGGCTGAAATTTCACCCCGGCATCACGCTGGAGCCGCTGACCCTGCACAACCGCCAGGCCGCGGGGCTGATGCTGTCGGGGCTGGGCTATATGTCCTTCACCTCGTCCTGGATGGAGGGCGCCATCATCGGGCGCTATTGCTCCTTGGCCGGGAATATCCGGCTGATGGGGGCCGATCATCCGACCGACCGGGTGACCACCCACCTGATCAGCTATACCGAGAAATACCAGCCTTTGCTGGAGGCCGCGGGCTTCGGCGCGCTCGATCCCCGCACGCGCTGGCGACCGCGGCCGCCGGTGCTGACCATCGGTAACGATGTCTGGATCGGCCGGGACGCGGTTCTGGCGCGGGGGATCACCATCGGCGACGGTGCGGTCGTGGCGGGCAGCGCGGTGGTGACCAAGGATGTGCCGCCCTTTGCCATCGTCGGCGGCGTGCCGGCCAAGGTGCTGCGCTATCGCTTTCCGCCCGAGACCTGCGCGCGGCTGGCGGCGCTCGGCTGGTGGAACTATCGGCTGACCGACCTCGCCCGCGACAAGCTGGACGATGTCGAGGCCTTTATCGCGCGGTTCGAGGCGCGGAAAGCCGACCTGATCCCCTTGCCCGACATGCGCATGACGCCCGAAGCCTGGTTGCGCGCGCCCTTGCCTGCGGGTTTCGGCGAGGCGTGGCTTTGATGCGCAACCTCTGGCTTGTGGTGGCGCTTTGGTGCGCGGGCCTGGGGGCTGCGGCGCAGTTCGGCAAGATGTCGGTGGGCTTTGCCGCGCTGGAAGCGGCCTACGGTGCGGGCGGGGTGGGGACCGGGCTCATGGTCTCGGTCGTGGGCATGGTGGG
>CAMFIX010000407.1 GCA_945952425.1 uncultured Pseudorhodobacter sp.
TCTACACACTGCATATCGTCGGCAGCGTCAGATGTGTATAAGAGACAGTTACCGGTCTGTGCGAGTCCCGTTGGGCGGCGGCGTTTAGGGAGAAGATTAACGAACGGCAAGAGGGATTTTTCCCTCGAACCCGGGTTTTCGCCCGAAACGTGAGGATTTGCTCAGCAATCTAAGCGCGAAATTTCTTCGAATGTCACCTTTGCCAAGGGGGGGTTTTCTTGTGATTCGGGTTGTGGTTTCAGGCGGGCTCCAACCTGCCATGGAGCACCTGATGACCACCTCGACGCTTGCCAAAATCCTCCTTTCGGGGGTGCTGATCGTTGTTGCCGATGCGGCCCTTGCCTCGACCACCGGGACCGGGATCGCCGCCGGTTTCGGCACGCTGAATGCCGCGCTCGACGGTCTGATCAAGGGGGCGGGCGGCTACCTGATCCTGATCCTCTCTGTGATTGTGGGCGGGGTGACGCTGGCGCTGACCGGGCGCTGGACGCTGGTGATCGTCTCCCTGGCCGTGGGTCTTTTCCTCGGCTACGGCATCACGATCATCAAATCGGTGGCGGGGATCACGGCCACGACCGAGATGATCTCGGTCCTCGACACTCCGGCGATCCTGCCCGCGTCCTTCGACGCCCCGGCACATCCGATCTGACCGGAGAGGGCTGGCCCGGGAGCTGCCCCCGGGCCGGTTCGCCGTCTGAGGCGCCAGGTTTTCCCTACCAACGCGCGTCTTAGTTTTCTGGCCGGCGATCCGCTCGGCCTCGATGCCCACCCCTTTTGTCTTCCCAACCCCTTCCCGGAGTTTTTCCCCATGTCGGCCCCTGTCATTCGCGTCGAACAGCATCTGCAGGATGTGCCGCGCATTCTCCTGGTTCCGGTTGATGAGGGCTTGGCGGGCCTCTTCCCCGTTGGCTTCGGCCTGCTGAGCCAGCACCTGATCCCGGGGATGGGTTTGGGGCTCCTGAGCTTCATCCTCTGGAAGCGCTTCAAGGGCGAGGGCGGCGTGCCGCATGTCCTGGCGCTCCTCTACTGGCTGCTGCCCTCGGAACTTGGCCTCTTCCGCAGCCTGCCCGCCAGCGCGGTCTCGGTCTGGAGGGGTTGATGGACTACGCCTCCCTTTCCAATTCGATGACGCGCCTCCGCCGGGCGCGGAACGCCCTCGGGCTGGTGGCGCTCACGCTCATCGCAGCCAACGCTCTCCTGAGCTGGCAAGTTCTGCAAAGTCACAGTCAGACGATCCTGATCCCGAGCCGGGTCAGCGACGGGATGGTGGCTCAGGGCGGCGGCGATGTCCGCTATCTCGAGGCGCTGAGCCTGGATGCCACGCAAGCCATGTACACCGTCTCGCCCGCGACGACGCGTTACAGCCGCCAGGTCATCGAGCGGCTCGCCAACCCGGTCGAGCGCGATGCGCTCCTGAAGCGCTTCGATGAGGTTGCCGACGACATCGCCAAGCGCGAGATTTCGACGGTCTTCCTGCCCGAGAAGATCGACCACGACCTGGCGCATCTGATCCTGACCATTTCGGGTCAATTCGCGACCTACCTCGGGACCACGCGAGTCTCCGAGGAGCCGCGGGTGATCCGGATCACCTTCTCGGAGTTTGGCGGGTCTGTCCGGGTGGCGCGGATCGAGCGGGTGGTCGCAGCCCCGCCGGTCCCGGCCGCCCAGACGGATGGGGAGGAAGGTCAGTGATGCGCACCTTTCGGATGATCTCGATGCAGACGCTCGTCCGGGACAGCAGGGCAGGGGGGACTGCTGCCGCCCTTCTTCTCTCCTTTCTTCCCGGGCTTGCTTGCGCCGAGCAGCACCTGACGATTGCCCTCGACAAGACGGCGCATTTCTCCGCGTCAGCGGAGGGGGTGACGCGGCTTTCGGTTGAAGGCGACCGGATCCGCAAACTCGTCCATGGCGACAGCGCCTTCGAGACGATGAACGACGAAGAGACGGGCGACGTCTTCTTTCGCTATGTCGGCGATGCGGCCAAGTTTGTGCCCGAGACCGGGCACCTGATCACCGAGAGCGGCGCTACCATCGCCTATGAGATCACGCCGCGCGCCTCGGGTGATGCCGAGACCGTGGTGATCGCGATCAAGGGCCAGCGGGCGCCTGCGAAGGCCGCCGACGAGGCGGCTGGAACCTCCGGCGCCTCGGGAAAGGCGGGCGACGCAGAGCCCTTCCTCGATCCCGGTTCGACCCAGACCTCGGGCGGCGCGGCCGACGGCCTCGTCACCTTCGCCCGCGAGATGATCGTGAAGCACATCGGCCGCAAGCCCGCGCCGAAGCTTGGCAATGGCGCGGCCGTGACCAGCGACCGGGCCCAAGGTTTCCGCGCGCGGATTCTTGTCGCGAGCGGTGGCACCTCCGGCCGGGTCCTCCGTCCGCAGGACTACCAGGGCGCCCGCGTCCGCGCCGTCTGGGTCGAAAAGACCACGCTCCAACCCGGCGAACGCTCCTGGGTCCTGATCGTCGAGGCCGACAAATGAGCAGCGATGCCGCACGCAAGGCGCAGCAATGGCGCGTCATGGGTTTGATGGGCGTGGCTGGGGTCACGCTGATCGGCACGCTCGGCTGGGTGATGAACAATGCCAATGCAGGGCTAGGCGCCGCCCCCGAAGGTCAGGCCGTCGATCCCACGATCATCGCCGATGTGACCTCTGCCGCCAGCCCGGAGCTCTCCTGGGTCGCGCAAAGCCGTTCCGAGATCGAGAAACTGACCGCCCAGGTCAGCGAACTCACCAACACGATCACGGCGATGAAGGAAGAGGAGACCAAATCCATCGCCGACCTGACCGCGCAATACGACGACGCGCTTCTGCGCCAGCAGCAGGACATCAACACCCTGAAAGGTGGTGATGCCGCTGGTGTAGGCGAAAACGGAGCGGAGCGTGCCGAGTCGGGTGCATCGAATGCCGCTGCTGCAGGCGGTCTCGGCTCATTGGGCGCCCCCGGCGCGAGCACGGGCGGTATGGAAGCCACCACCTTCGACACGTCGCAGGATTTTGTGTCCGGCCAGCCGGGTCTCGTAACCCAGGCCGGGAATCCCGGGAAGGGGGAAGCGGGGCAGAGGGGTGCTTTGGCGTCCGGCTTTGGCACCAGCTTTACCCTCGCTGCGGCACCCGGCTCATCGGCCGGGGGCATCGCGGGTCCGGCGCAGGCTGCGGTTGGTGATGTTGGTCCCGATGGCGCGCCTGTCGCGCCCGAGGTGCAGTCCCATGTCCGCAAGCTCGAGAGCTATGTCCCAGCAGGAAGCTATGCGCCCGCCATGGTCATCGCCGGGGTCGATGCCTCTGCCGGGGTCAAATCCCAGGAGAACCCGGTCCCGGTCCTCCTGCGCTTGACCGGTCCGGTCACCACCGCCGCCGCAGGCGGGGGGAGCGGCGCACGGGTCGATCTGACGGGCTGCACCGTCGTGGGCTCAGCAGCCGCCGATCTTTCCGCCGAGCGGGTCTATGTCCGTCTCACCACGATGACCTGCCTCAATCGGCGTGGCGAGATCCTCGAGG
>CAMFIX010000408.1 GCA_945952425.1 uncultured Pseudorhodobacter sp.
GACGCAGACAATGGTGTGCGCCAACGGTGACCGCTGGTCCAAATGGGCATGCGGTCAAGACAGCGGAAGGGTTGACGTGTCGGAAACAGCATCCATCTCCCTCAGCATTGCCGGGCGCTATGCCCAGGCCCTGTTCGAACTGGCCAAGGAAGAGGGGGCGCTGGTCGCTCTTGAGGCCGATGCCGATGCCCTGGGGGTGGTGCTGAGCGAAAGCCCCGACCTCTCCGCGATGATCGCCTCGCCGGTCATCGGTCGGGACGAGCAATTCGCGGCCATCAATGCGGTGGCCTCTGCCATGGGGCTGCATGCGCTGACGCGCCAGACCCTGGCGCTGATGGCGCAAAAGCGCCGCCTTTTCGTGCTGCCCCAGCTGGTGGCCGACCTGAAGGCCCGCATCTCTGCCGAAAAGGGCGAAGTGACCGCCGAGGTCACCTCGGCCGTCGCGCTGACGCCCGCCCAGGCCGCGGCGCTCGCCGCCGCCATCAAGGGCAAGATCGGCAAGGATGTGAAACTGAATGCCGCCGTCGATGACAGTCTCATCGGTGGTCTCGTCGTCAAGCTGGGCTCGACCATGATCGACACGTCGGTCAAGGCGAAGCTTGCTGCTCTCCAGAATGTCATGAAAGAGGTTGGGTAATGGGAATCCAGGCTGCTGAGATCTCTGCGATCCTGAAGGCGCAGATCAAGAACTTCGGTCAGGATGCCGAAGTCGCCGAAGTGGGTCGCGTGCTGTCCGTCGGCGACGGGATCGCCCGCGTGCATGGGCTGGACAATGTCCAGGCCGGCGAGATGGTGGAATTCCCCGGCGGCATCCGCGGCATGGCGCTGAACCTCGAAATCGACAATGTCGGCGTCGTGATCTTCGGCTCCGACCAGGACATCAAGGAAGGCGACACCGTCAAGCGCACCAAGTCCATCGTGGACGTGCCCGCCGGTGACGGCCTCCTGGGCCGCGTCGTGGACGCCCTGGGCAACCCGATCGACGGCAAGGGCCCCATCGTGTTCGCCGAGCGCCGCGTGGCCGACGTGAAGGCCCCGGGGATCATCCCGCGCAAGTCGGTGCATGAGCCGATGGCCACCGGCCTGAAGGCCGTGGACGCGATGATCCCGATTGGCCGCGGCCAGCGGGAACTCATCATCGGCGACCGTCAGACCGGCAAGACCGCCGTGGCGCTGGACGCCATCCTGAACCAGAAGTCGTATAACGACGCCGCTGGCTCGGACGAATCCAAGAAGCTGTATTGCATCTATGTCGCTGTCGGCCAAAAGCGCTCGACCGTCGCGCAGCTGGTGAAGAAGCTCGAAGAGACCGGCGCGATGGCCTATACCATCGTCGTCGCCGCGACCGCCTCGGACCCCGCGCCGATGCAGTTCCTGGCGCCCTTCGCCGCGACCGCCATGGGCGAGTATTTCCGCGACAACGGCCGTCACGCCCTGATGATCTACGATGACCTGTCCAAGCAGGCCGTGGCTTACCGTCAGATGTCCCTGCTGCTGCGCCGCCCGCCGGGCCGCGAAGCCTATCCGGGCGACGTGTTCTATCTGCACTCGCGCCTGCTGGAGCGTTCGGCCAAGCTGAACGACGATTTCGGCAATGGCTCGCTGACGGCTCTGCCGGTCATCGAAACCCAGGGCGGCGACATCTCGGCCTTCATTCCGACCAACGTGATCTCGATCACCGACGGCCAGATCTTCCTTGAGAGCGAACTGTTCTACCAGGGCATCCGCCCGGCCGTGAACACCGGCCTCTCGGTGTCGCGCGTGGGCTCTTCGGCCCAGACCAACTCGATGAAGACCGTCGCGGGCCCGGTGAAGCTGTCGCTCGCCCAGTATCGCGAAATGGCGGCCTTCGCGCAGTTCGGCTCCGACCTCGACGCCTCGACCCAGGCTCTGCTGAACCGCGGCGCCCGTCTGACCGAGCTGATGAAGCAGGCCCAGTATTCGCCGCTGACCAATGCGGAAATCGTCTGCGTCATCTATGCCGGCACCGCGGGCTTCCTGGACAAGGTCGCCGTCAAGGACGTCGGCCGGTTCGAGCAAGGCTTGCTGACCTATCTGCGCACCACCCGCAAGGACATCCTGGAGTGGCTGACCTCGGCCGACCCCAAGATCAAGGGCGCGGATGAGGCCAAGCTGAAGGAAGCCATCGCAGCCTTCGCCAAAGACTTCGCTTGATCCTGAAAGGACAGGGACATGCCCAGCCTTAAGGATCTAAAGAACCGTATCGGAAGCGTGAAAAACACGCGGAAGATCACCAAGGCGATGCAGATGGTCGCGGCGGCGAAGCTCCGTCGCGCCCAGGAAGCCGCCGAAGCCGCGCGTCCTTACGCCGAGCGGATGGGGGCCGTCATGGGCGCCCTGGCCGCTTCGGTGGGTACGGGCGACGGCGCGCCCCAGCTGCTGGCCGGGTCGGGTGCCGACAAGGTGCATCTCCTGGTCGTCATGACCTCGGAGCGCGGCCTCTGCGGCGGCTTCAACACCTCGATCGTGCGCCTGGCCAAGGCGAAGATCGCCGAGCTCTTGGCCCGCGGCAAGACGGTGAAGATTCTCACCGTCGGCAAGAAGGGCCGCGAGCAGATGCGGCGCGACTTCGGCCACCTTTTCGTCGGCCATGTCGATCTGTCGGGGGTGAAGCGTCTGGGGTATGCGGATGCCTCGCACATCGCCCGCGACGTGATCGCCCGGTTCGAACATGGCGAGGCCGATGTGGTCACGCTGTTCTACAACCGCTTCCAGTCGGTCATCAGCCAGGTGCCGACGGCGCAACAGGTGATCCCGGCCGTCTTCGAAGGCGGCGCCAGCACGGCGGTCTATGACTACGAGCCGGAAGAAGAGGCGATCCTCGCCGACCTTCTGCCGCGCAACGTGGCGACCCAGGTCTTCACCGCCCTCCTTGAAAACGCGGCCTCCGAACAGGGTGCGCGGATGTCTGCGATGGACAACGCGACCCGCAATGCGGGCGAGATGATCAACAAGTTGACCGTCGTTTACAACCGCTCGCGCCAGGCTGCGATCACCAAGGAACTCATCGAAATCATTTCGGGCGCCGAGGCGCTCTGATAACCGGAGACACGAAATATGGCTCAAGGTAAGGTCACCCAGGTCATCGGCGCCGTCGTGGACGTGCAGTTCGATGGCGCCCTTCCCGCGATCTTGAACGCGGTGAACACTGAAAACAACGGCAAGAAGCTGGTGATGGAAGTCGCCCAGCACCTTGGCGAAAACACCGTCCGCTGCATCGCCATGGACGCGACCGAAGGCCTGGTCCGCGGCGCCGCCGTGGTCGATACCGGCGCGCCGATCTCGGTGCCCGTGGGCGACGCGACGCTCGGCCGCATCCTGAACGTCATCGGCGAGCCGGTGGACGAAAAGGGCCCGCTGAACGTCACCGAAACCCGCGCCATCCACCAGAAGGCGCCGGACTTCTCGGAACAGGCGACGGAAAGCCAGATCCTCGTCACCGGGATCAAGGTCATCGACCTGCTGGCTCCCTATTCCAAG
>CAMFIX010000409.1 GCA_945952425.1 uncultured Pseudorhodobacter sp.
GGGTGGGTTTCGAGGATCGTGAGGTTGACGAAGACGGCGTCGACCACCAGCACGCGGCGCAGCGCGATGGGCAGGTGGGGGCGGACCGCCTCTTCGGCCATGGGCAGGGTGACGCGGAAGCCGAAACAGCTGCCCTTGCCGGGTTCGCTGTCGACCCAGACCGCGCCGTCCATGCGTTCGATCAGGCGCTGGGTGATGGCGAGCCCCAGCCCCGTGCCCTCGAACTTGCGGTTGGCCTCGGATTCGACCTGGTTGAACTCGCCGAAGATGTGGTCCAGGTGCTCGGGCGCGATGCCGATGCCGGTGTCCTCGACCGTGACATGCAGCTGCTGCTTGCCGGGCTCGCTCTCGATGCCGACCACCCGGATCAGCACATGGCCCTTTTCGGTGAACTTCACCGCATTGCCGACGAGGTTGGTCAGCACCTGCCTGAGCCGCCCCGGGTCGCCGATGAAACGGGTGGGCAGGAACATGTCGAAGTCGATCATCAGGTCGATGCCCTTGGCGCGCGCCTTGGGCTGCAACAGCATCGCGACCTCGTGGATCGTGCGTTCCAGGTCGAAGGGTTCGGGGTAAAGCGTCAGACGCTCCGCCTCGATCTTGGAGTAATCCAGGATGTCGTTGATGATGACGAGCAAAGCCTCGCCGGACGACCGGATCGTCTCGGCGAACAGCCTCTGTTCGGGCGAGAGGGTCGTGTCGCAGAGCAGCTCTGCCATCCCCACCACCCCATTCATCGGCGTGCGAATCTCGTGGGACATATTGGCGAGGAAGGAGGATTTGGCGCGGTTGGCGGCCTCTGCGGCCTCGCGCGCGGCATGAAGGGCGGCCTCGGCCTCTTTCTGATGGGTGATGTCCATGCGCAGGCCCACCCGCCCGCCGTCGGGCGTGGGATGGTCCTGCCCCCTGATCCAGCGGCCATCGCCGAGGCGATGTTCGTGCGGGCCGTCGGGATTGCGGTGCTGGGTCATGCGTTCGGCCAGCCATTCGGCCTCTTTCCCCGGCTCGACATCGAACTGGCCCTTGGTCAGGCCGTATTTCAGGATGTCCTCGAACGTCGCGCCCGGCTTGATCGCGGGGGCGGCGAGGCCGAAAATGTCGCGGAAGCGCTGGTTGCAGGTCAAGAGACGATCCTCCCGGTCGAACAGCACGAATCCATCGGGAATGGCCTCGATGGCGGCCCAGATGCGCATTTGCTCGGTGATGTTGATGCCCAGCGAGACCAGATCGCCGTCGCGGGCACGTCGGTTGACGAAGCGGAACCAGGTTCCGTTCGAGAATTGCAGCGTCACGGGCTCGATCGGGCTGGCATCCAGCGCGCGCGTCATCGAGGACACGAAATCCTCGACCGAGCGGCCCGCAAGCTCGATCCGGCCATGTTCGGCCAGAAGCCGCATCTGTTGCACATAGGTGATGCCGGGCGCCACCGGCAGCCCGTCATAGGGGCGCAGCGCCGCGCCATTGGCAGCGACCAGCCGCAGCTCCGAATCATAGACGGCGAAACCGTCCTGGATCGTGTTGATCGAATCCCACAGCCGCCGTTCGGCCATGACGGCATGGGAATGCGCGCGGTCGAGATCCTGGATATAGCGGCTTTGCTGCTGTTTCAGATGTTCGGCCTCGGACACCGCGTTCTGCGCGATGTCGCGTTGCTGCACGATCTGGTCCGACAGCGCCCGGGCATGCAGCCCCAGCTTTTCATTGGCCGCGAAAAGCTCGCGGCTGCGTTGTTCCAGCAGTCGTTCTGCCGCAAGGCGGGCCCGCCTTTCCTGCGCCAGTTTGTCGACCAGATCCATCCCGTGCCCGTTTCTCGCGCCAATCGCCCCCCCGTTTCGAGAGGCCCTTTGCCGCACCATGACGGGTTTCGGTTACTCCTCTCTTAACGCGAAATCATTTGCCGCAAAGGGTCTGGACGTGGCATGAAGAAGCAGCATTTGCGGAGGTGATTTTCCATGCGTGGCGTGATCTTGCGGGCGGTTGCCCTTTGCCTGGCCCTTGGTGCGACCGCGGCGGCGGCCGATGACCTGATCCCGGCCAAGCGCTTGACGCTGATGGAGAATACCGATCTGCCGGGGGGCGATCTCTCCTCGATTTTCGACACCGATCTGCAGCCCTGCGAAAAGGCCTGCCTGACCCCGAACGCCCGCGAGGCCATGGTCTTCAACGGCAACAACGGCAGCTGCTTTCTCAAGGCCGGGGCGGGCGATCCCACGGGGTTCGACGGCGCCTATGCGGGCCATGTGCTGAAGGCGGCCAAGGGGGCCGAGGCTTTGGCCGAAAAGCGCAAGGCCGAGCTGAAATTCATCCCCGACTGGGATTGGCCGCAGGCGACCAACCTGGCCGCCTCGATGGCCGACCGGCATGTGACGGGCGATGCGACGGCCGAACAGCACCTGGCCGATGCGGCCGCCCAAGAGCAGAACGGCGAATACGAATCGTCCTACCGCTTCACCGGCGCGGCGCTGAACCTGGATGATTCTGCGGCGAACTGGGTGGACTATGCCCGCCGCCTGATGCTGGCCGCCGACAATGACCAGAACAACGCCTATACGCTGCGCTCGGACGCTTATGCGGCGACGTTGAACGCCTGGCTGCGCTCGGGCAAACCGGCCGAGCAGCATAACGTGCTGGTGCAGATGGGCCTCGCGCTGGAGGCCAATGGCCGCGGCTCGGACATGGTCAAGGCGCTGCGGCTGGCGCAAAGCCTGCAGTCGCGCGACGATACGGCGCAGATGCTGGCCGATGCGGTGGGCAAATACGGCTTCCGCATCACCGACAACCAGACGCAGACCCGCACCGACCGCCCGCGGCTGTGCGCGACCTTCTCGGAAGACCTCTCGCCCTCGGGCGTCGATTACACGACCTTCGTCAAGCTGCCCGAGGCGGGCATGTCGGTCGCGGTCGAAGGCACCAACCAGCTTTGCGTCGAGGGCATCCAGTATGGCGCGCGCTACACCCTCACCTTCCGCGCAGGCCTGCCCGCGGCGTCGGGCGAGACGATGGCGCAGGACACCGACATCACGGCCTATGTCCGCGACCGGGCGGCGGGGGTGCGGTTCTCGGGGCGCGGCTATGTGCTGCCGCGGACGGGGACGGCCTCGATCCCGGTGGTGACGGTCAACACCAAGAGCGTCGATCTTCAGATCTGGAAGGTCACCGACCGCAACCTTCTGCGCGCCATGCAGAACGGCTATTTCGACAGCCCGATCTATGACTACCAGGAATACGACTTCCAGAACGAGCTGGCCTCCAAGGTCTGGGAGGGCACGGGCACGGTCGGCAATGACCTGAACAAGGACATGACGACGCGCCTGCCCTTGGACGAGGCGATCAAGGGGCAGCCCGCGGGGGTTTATGCGCTGCGTGCGGCCATCCCGGGGAAAGAGGCCTATGAGACGCCCGCGGCCTGGCAGTGGTTCGCGATCTCCGACCTTGGCCTGTCCCGCCACTCGCGCCCCGATCGCCCCACTCCCCTCGTCCATGGCTTCGGCCCCCCCCCC
>CAMFIX010000410.1 GCA_945952425.1 uncultured Pseudorhodobacter sp.
CAGGTCCAGCGTGATCCGGCGGCTTTCGCCCGCCGAAAGGGCGACCTTGGCGAAGGCCTTCAGCTCTTTCTCGGGCCGGGCGACCGAGGCCACCGGGTCGCCGACATAGACCTGCACGACCGTCGCCCCCTCTCGCGCCCCGGTGTTGGTCACCGTGGCCGTCACCCGCGCAGATCCATTCCCCGCCGCCACCATCACATCGGACAGGTCGAACGTCGTGTAAGAGAGGCCGTGGCCGAAGGGGAACAGCGGCTCCAACCCCTGCTTGTCATAGTGGCGATAGCCGATGAAGACGCCCTCCTCATAGCGGACATGGCCGTTCAGGCCCGGATAGATCTCCTTGTCCTGGGAATGCGTCGGATTGTGCGACCAAAGCCGCGGGAAGGTCTGCGCCAGCCGCCCCGAGGGCTCGGCGCCGTAAAGCACGTCGGCGATGGCATTCCCGGCCTCTTGCCCCGGATACCAGGCCTGGAGGACGGCAGGCGCCTGGTCGAGCCAGGGCATCTCGACCGGCCCGCCGGTTTGCAGGACGACGACGCTGCGGGGGTTGGCCTTCAGCACGGCCTCGACCAGTTCGTCCTGACGGCCGGGCAGGCGGATGGTTTGCAGGTCTGACCCTTCGGTGTCCCACTCGCCGCTACGGCCCACGAAGACCACGGCGACCTCGGCCTCGGCGGCGACCCGCGCGGCCTCGGCGATGTCGGCATCGCCCATCGGTTTGCCCATGCCGACCGCCAGGGCCGAGAAGGTCAGGTTGTCGGAGGGTTTCGAGACGAACTCCACCAGAATCTCATGGGCCCCGGCGGTCAGCTCGACCTCGCCCACCACCTCGTCGCAGCCCTCTTCAAAGAAGGTGCGGCCCTTTTGCCAGCGGCTTTCTCCGGCATCGGCGACAAGCTTGCCGTCGACGAAAACCCGAACGAAACCCGCCGCATAGGTGCCGAAGCGGTGCAGCCCTGCCTCGGTGGTGACTGTCCCCCGGATGCGGGCCGAGAAGGCGCCGGGGTTCACCTTGCCGCCCGCAAAGGGGGGGAACCAGAAGGCCATCAGCGCGGGCATCGGCTCGGTATGGGCGGGGGTGCCGAAGGCGCGGCCGTCAAAGAACTCGACGGTGAAATCGCCTTGCAGCAGGGGCTCGAAGCGGTGGTTGGTGCAGCCCGGTGCATGGGTCAGGTCAAGGCCCCGCGCGGCCAGCCCGTCGAAGGGCGAAACCGCGTAATGCGGGTTCAGCTGGGCCGAGCCGCCGCCCATGATCTGCGCGACCTTGGCATTCGGCCCGATGACGGCGAGGCGCCGGGTGCTGAGCGGCAGAAGGCCGTCGTTCTTCAGAAGGACGGCGCCCTCGGCCCCCGCACGGCGGATCAGGGCGCGGTGTTCGGGCCGGTCGTCGGCCTTTTCGACATGGGGGGCGTGGTTGTGCATCGCGCCCGTGCGCGCCATCAGCCGCAGCATGTTGCCTGCCGCCTCGCGGACCTTTTCGGCGGCGACCCGCCCCTCGCGGACGGCGGCCACCAGCTTGTCCCCCCGGTCGCGCGTCGGGCCCGGCATCTCCAGGTCGAGCCCCGCATTCACCGTCGGCTCGGTCGTCCTGGAGCCGAACCAGTCCGACATGACGATCCCGTCATAGCCCCAGTCCTGCCGCAGCACCTTGGTCAAAAGCCATTCCGATTCAGCGGTATAGGTGCCGTTCAGCCGGTTGTAGGAGGACATGATCCCCCAGGTGCCCGCCTCTTTCACCGCGGCCTCGAAGGGCACCAGATAGACCTCGCGCAAGCTGCGCTCGTCGATGTCCGAGGACATGGTCGTCCGCTCGATCTCGGATTCATTGCCCGCGAAATGCTTGATCGTGGCCGAGATCCCCTCGCCCTGCAGCCCCTTGATATAGCCGACCGCCAGGGCCGCCGTCAGGATCGGGTCTTCGGAATAGCACTCGAAATTCCGCCCGTTGGTGACCGAGCGCTGGATGTTCACGGTGGGCGCCAGCGAGACATGGGCGCCCTTGGACTTGACCTCCTGGGCGATGGCGCGGCCGATCTCTTGCGCGAGATCCGGGTTCCAGGTCGCCCCGATGGCGATGCCGACCGGAAAGGCCGCCGATTTCACGCCCCCCACCAGCGACCCGCCGCCGCGCGCCCCGTTCGGCCCGTCGGTGACGCGCAACGTCCCCGCCTTGGGGCTTTCCACCGACCAGAAGGACGCGCCGGAAAGGAGTTGCACCTGCTCTTCCAGGCTCAGCGTGTCGAGGATCGCGTCGATGGTCATCAGGGCCTCCCTTTTGAGTTTTGGATGGGAGGATTCGGGGCAAAATGCAAGCTGTAACGTTATAGATGCGCCGCGGCAGGCGGGTGAAGGGCGTATCCGCCGGTCATGAAAGGGGTGGAGAGGCGCGTGGCGACGGGTTAGGCTGGCGCAAAAGGAGAGACAGATTACCTTTCACATTGGCGCCAAACCCGGCGAGATCGCCGAAACCGTGCTCTTGCCCGGCGACCCCTACCGGGCGCGCTGGGCGGCGCAGAAGTTCCTTGAGGGCGCGGTTTTAGTCAATGAAACCAGGGGGATGCTGGGTTATACCGGCAGCTGGAAGGGCAACCGGGTGACCATCCAGGGCTCGGGCATGGGGATGCCGTCGCTGTCCATCTAGGTGAACGAACTCATCAAGGATTACGGCGCGCAGACGCTGATCCGCATCGGCTCGGCCGGAGCGATGCAAGAGCGGGTCAAGGTGCGCGACGTGGTGCTGGCGCAAACTGCCTCGACCGCCGGTTCGCCCTCGCGCACCATCTTCCGCGAGATGAATTTCGCGCCTTGCGCCGATTTCGACCTGTTGCAGGCGGCCTGGAAAGCGGCGCAAGGCAAGGTCGCGACCCATGTCGGCGGCATCTACTCCAGCGACACGTTTTATGACGAACGCGAAGACCTGGGCGCGCAGCTGATGCGCCACGGCGTGCTTTGCGTCGAGATGGAGACGGCGGAACTGTATACTCTTGCGGCGCGCTACGGTCGGCGGGCGTTGGCGGTGCTGACCATCTCGGATCACCTCGTCACGGCCGAGGCCTTGCCCGCCTCGGAGCGCGAAGGGTCGTTCGGCGACATGGTCGAAATCGCGCTGGAGGCGGCCTTCAGCTGACCTCGATCACCGGGACGGGCAGGGTGATGTCCGTCTCGGTGAGGATCAGGTCGTAAAGCGCAAACCCGGGGGCGGGGGCGAGGATCAGCAGCGCGCCCCGCGCCGGGCCTTGGGTGATGCGGACCTTCGGCGCGGGCAGATGGGCCGCGCGCATGACGTTGAAATCCTCGGAAGGCGCGGTGACGTTGACGGCCCGAAGCGAGAGGTCGCCGGGGAAGGCGATGGGCTGCAGCGGGCGGGCGTGGAAAGTGGCTTCGCCCACCAGGTCAAAGCCCGGCCCGGTCAGCACGGTCAAGTTGCGCTGAATGCCGGGGAACAGGGAAAACGGCCCATCTTCAACCACCTGCGCGCGAGACAGACGCAGC
>CAMFIX010000411.1 GCA_945952425.1 uncultured Pseudorhodobacter sp.
AGCCATTGTATAACTTCGACAATGTGCGCGACGCGATGAAAGTGGTGATGGATGACGAGGGCATCGCCCTCGGCCGTCGCCGGATCACCCTGTCGACCTCCGGCGTGGTGCCCGAAATCGCGCGCTGCGCGACCGAGATCGGCTGCCTGCTGGCGGTGTCCTTCCACGCCACGACCGATGCGGTGCGCGATGTGCTGGTGCCCGTCAACAAGAAGTGGAACATCGCGACGCTGATGGAGGCTTTGCGGGCCTATCCGGGCCTGTCGAACTCCGAGCGGATCACCTTCGAATATGTGATGCTGGACGGGGTGAACGACACCAAGGAAGACGCGCACCGGCTGGTGAAGCTGTTGGAGGGGATGCCCGCCAAGGTCAACCTGATCCCCTTCAACGAATGGCCGGGGGCGCCGTATAAACGGTCCTCGGGCAACCGCATCCATGCCTTTGCCGACATCATCCACAACGCCGGTTACGCCTCGCCGATCCGCACGCCCCGGGGCGAGGACATCATGGCGGCCTGCGGGCAGCTGAAATCGGCGACCGAGCGGGCGCGCAAGAGCCGGGCCGAGATCGCGCGCGAAGCGGGGCTTTGAGGGGGAGTCGGGGCAGGCCCCGACCTACGCGGCTTGGCGGGGGCGCTTGAGGCCCTGGGGTTTGGCGCACTTGCCAGCCCCGGAGGGTTTCACACCCTCCGGACCTCCCGTGGGATATTTCAGGACCGATGAAATGGGGGGCGGAGGTCATGCCCCCCGGTTGCGGGTCCAGCCCATCCGGTCGAAAAGCGGGCCGTAATGGGCGGCGAGCGATCGAAGGGCGGGGCCGTCGATCTGATCCTTGCGGTCCCAGGCCTTGGAGGCGAGGCCCAGAATGCGCGGCGCCAGCATCGGCTCCATCTGGGCATCTTCGGTGGTGAATTCGCCCCAGAAGCAGCCCTCGATCCCCAGAACCTTGTCGGCGATGTCGGGGGCGTCCTGCGGGATGGGCTGCCAGTTCACGACCTCTTCCAGCGGCACGGTCGCGGCCCAGGTGGCGCCCCAATCCTGCGGGTCTGGCGTATGGGCCATGTCGAAATAAATGTGCTGCGCCGGGCACATCACCACCTGGTGGCCCTTGCGCGCGGCCTTCACGCCCTCGCCCTGCCCGGTCCAGGAAAAGATCAGCGCGTCATGGCCGATGCCGCCCCCGTCCGCATTGGCGTTGTTGCCGCGCGAGGCCTCCTCCCAGGCGGCGGAGCGGATGCCATGCGCGGCGAGAAACCCCGCCATCTTCGCCATGGTCCAGCCCTGCACGTCCTCTCGGGTCACCAGCCCCTCGCGCGCCTTCAGCGCATGGACGGCCGGAGAACCTCCCCAGGCGTCGGGCGGCAGCTCGTCGCCGCCAAGGTGGATCATCCCCATCGGGAACAGGCTTGCGACCTCCAGCGCCAGGGGCTCCAAGAGCGCCCAGGTCGCGGCCATCGCCGGGTTCAGGATATTGTCGCGGTAGCCCTGGATCGAGACCTCGGCGCGGTTGTCGGCGGGGTCTTGCAGGCCTTTCAGCGCCAGGTTCAGGCAGAAGGCATGGGCGGGCACCTCGATCTCGGGCAAGACCTCGATCTGCAGCGCGGCGGCATGGGCCAGGACGCGGGCGACATCGGCCCGGGAATAGCTGCCTCCCGCGGCGATGCCGCCGCCGAAGACGCCCGGCACCAGCTGGCCCTCGCCGCGGGTGGCGGTCTTTTGCCAGAGCTCGGGGGCGGTTTCGGTCTGCAGCCGGAAGGCCTCGTCATCCGAGAAATGCCAGTGGAAGCGGTTCAGCTTCATCAGCGCCATGAGGTCGAGCAGCTTCAGGATCGTCTCGACGCTGAAGAAATGCCGGGCGCAATCCAGGTGCTGGCCGCGCCAGTCGAAGCGCGGGCCGTCGCGCAGCGTGCCATGGGGCGCGGCGCCATGCGTCTCGCGCAGGGTCAGAAGCGTGATGGCGGCGTGGAAGACCGCCGCATCACTGCCTGCGGTGATCGCAACCTGCGGGCCGATGGTCAGGATGTGGTCGCGCCCCAGCGCGGGGTCGAGGGCGATGGCGACCTCTGGCCCCTCGCCCAGCAGGGGGGCGAGGCCGCGGCGGCGGGCCAGGGCATCGACGGCGAGGAAGGCCGGATGGGTCGAGCGGAAGACCGCCCCCGCCCCGGCGGCGGGCTGCCAGTCCAGCGGCTGGGGCACGAGGCGCAGGCCCGGCCAGGGCGCGGCGGGCTTCTCGGGCCCCTGCCGCACACCCTCTTCCAGCCGCGGCAGGGCGATCACGCCTTCCGCGCTGCGCAGATAGGCGCCCAGCGGCAGCCAGGCGCGGTTGCGCGGCACGAAGCCTTCCTCCTGGTGGCCGAGGACCAGCTCATGCGGCTGGCCGGGGGCAAGGTCGGGCAGCGCGACCTCCAGATAGCCCGCGACCTGCCGGGTCAGCGTGCCGCCCGAGATCACCAGGCCCGGCACGAAGATCGAGGCGCAAAAGGTGGGCCGGGTCAGGGGGCGGTCGGCGGTGATCGTGCAGGCAATCCGGCTGCCCCGGATTTCGGCGGTGAACTGCAGGGCGGCTCCTGGCGGGGGGTTACTTCGGCACTTCCTGGCGCAATTCGGCCACGAAATCATAGATGTCCGAGCGATAGAGCCCGCGGGTGAACTCGATCGGGCGGCCCGAGGGCAGATAGGCGGTGCGGTCCACGCGCAGGACCGCCGTGCCTTCGGCCAGGTTCAGAAGCCGCGCCTCCTCGGCCCCGGCATTGACCGCGTTGATGCGCTGGACGGCGCGGGTCGGCGCCGCGCCATGCGCCCGCAGCACATCGTAAAGCGAGGTCTCGACCGCATCGGGATCGGGCAGGATGTCTTGCGGCAACGAGGAATATTCCAGCGCGATCGCCGCCCCATCGGCCGAGCGGATGCGGTCGACCCGCGCCACCCGCGTGGCCCCGGCGAGGCCCAGCGCCATCTGCTCGTCGGGGGTCGGCAGGAAAAGCCCGCGCCGCAGGATGCGCGAGGACGAGCTCATCCCCCGCGCCCGCATGTATTCGGTAAACGACAGAAGGGCGGAGAGCGACTGTTCCATCTTTTGTGGCTGGGGGCGCACGAAGGTGCCGGCGCCGCGGCGCTGTTCCAGAAGGCCTTCGGAGACGAGCTCGGCCACCGCCTGGCGCACGGTCACGCGGCTGACCTCGGCCAGCTCGCCCAGGTCGCGTTCGGGCGGCAGCTGGGTCGCGGGCTCCAGCGCGCCCGAGCGGATCAGCCCCGCGATATGGCGCGACAGCTGCACGTAACGCGGCCCGCGGTCGGGGCGATACCAGTTTTGCGGCGCGAAGGGCGTGTCCATATTGGTATTACTTTCCCCGGCGGAAACCAGACCATTCTGTGTAGATGACCCCCGTTTCGGATGAAAAACAAGCGGAAAATCAGGGGAATGCAGAAAATCTCGGTTATTGGTATTAAATAGGTAGCATGACCACGAAACTTTGGTAACATGACCT
>CAMFIX010000412.1 GCA_945952425.1 uncultured Pseudorhodobacter sp.
CGTGGGCTCGGAGATGTGTATAAGAGACAGTTCCAGGCCCGCGACGATGCGCAGCAGGGTGGATTTGCCGCAGCCCGAGGGGCCGACGAAGACCACGAACTCCTTGTCGCGGATGGCGAGGTCGATGCCTTTCAGCACGGGCATCGTGCCGAAGGTCTTGGTGATGTTCTGCAGGTCGAGCGTGGCCATGACGTCCTCGGCGGGTGTCGGGGAGGGGCGGGCGCAGGGCCCGGGAGGGGAGGAGGCGGGCGACCGAAGCCGCCCGCCAAAAGCTTACTTCACATCGGCCAGGTCGGCGGCCGCCTGCTTGACCAGGTCATCGACCGAGCCGCCTTCGCCCAGCATCACGCCCTGGATCATCGTGGTGAAGACGCCCTGCAGCGACTTGAAGTCGGTGACGAGCGGCTCCGGCCCGCCGGTCGAGATGCCGTCGACGAAGACCTTCCACATCGGGTCCTTGGTGTAATAGGGGTCCGCGATGCCGACCTTGTCGTATTGGAAGATCGGCGTCAGGCCCCAGGAGCTGTCGAGGTCATACTGCGCCTGGCCCGAGGTCAGGGCCTGCGCCAGCTTTTGCGCGGCGGCTTCGACGGCGGGGTCTTTCTGCTTGAAGACCACCAGCGAGTCGGTGATCAGGATGGTGCCCGACTTGCCCGACGGCCCATGCGGGACCGGCGCGATCATCTGGTTCGGCACCTTGTCCTTCTGCTGGCCCCAGCCCCACGGCCCGTTGACATACATGCCAAGTTTGCCGTCGTTGAAGAGATCCTTCATCTGGTCGCGTTCCCAGGCGGTCGGACCTTCTTCGGCATAGGGCAGGATGTCTTTGTACATCTGCAGGGTTTCGCGGGTTTCCTTGCTGTCCAGCGTCACTTCCCCGGTTTCCGCGTTCAGCACGGTGCCGCCGTTCGAGTACAGGAAGTCCAGGAACATGTGCATCGTGTTGTCGAAGTCCTTGCCCGCGATGCCGATCCCCGCGACGCCGTCCTTCTCCTTGATCGCCTTGGCCATGGCGATCATGTCGGCCCAGGTCTCGGGCGCCTTGCATTCCAGGCCCGCCTTGGTCACCAGGTCGCAGTTGATATACAGCGCCTTGGTCGAGAAGGCATGGGGATAGCCCCAGTACTTGCCGCCCGACGACACGGTCTTCAGCACGCCGGGCTGATACAGGGCCGCGGCCTCGTCGCTGATCTCGGCCGGGACGATCAGACCCTCGGACGACAGTTTCAGCAGGGTGCGCGAGCCCATATAGGCCACCGACACCGGATTGCCGGCCGATGCCAGCGTCATCGACTTGTCCTGGCAGGTGCCCCACGGAACGACTTCCATGTTCACCGTGATGCCCGCGTTGTCCTTCTGGAACTTGTCGATCGCCGCCGGGTCGGCAGGACGCAGGTCGCCGCACATGATGAAGGACAGTTTGACGTCCTCGGCCTGCGCGCTCAGCGCCGTGCCGCACAGAAGTGCGGCCGTGGCGGCCAGGGTCTTGAGATGTTGCATTCCATTACTCCCTTTGTTGAACTTCAGAGCCTTTTTCCGGCTCATTCCTTCACCGCGCCGCGGGTCAGCCCCGCGACGAGGTATTTCTGCAAGAACAGGAAGACGGCCATGACCGGCAAGACACCCGTCAGGGCGGCGGCCATCATCTGGTTCCATTCGACCGTCTGATAGCCCATGAACTGCTGCAGCCCGTTGGGCAGGGGTTGCAGCTCGGCCACCTGGTTGAAGGTGGCGGCGAACAGGAATTGCTGGGCATAGGCCCCGATAAACAGGCTGACGCCGACGACCACCATGCCCGGCACCGCCAAAGGCAGCACGACACGGCGCAGGGTGTAAAGGCGCGAGGCGCCATCGACGAAGGCGGCCTCTTCCAGCTCGCGGGGGATTTTCTCCAGATAGCCGCGCAAGAGCCAGATGCCCGTCGGGATCTGGAAGGCGACGCCGGGGACGATCATCGCCCAATAGGTGTTCAAGAGCTGCAGGCTGAGCATCAGCCGATACAGCGGGATCAGCAGCACCGCGCCGGTGAACATGTTGACGGCAAGGAAGGCGCCGATGGACAGCTCCTTGAAGGGAAACTCCAGCCGCGCATAGGCATAGGCGGCCGGCGTCACCAAGAGCATCGCGATCCCCGTCACCATCGAGGCGATGTAGATCGAGTTCCAGATATAGCGGCCCAGCAGCGGCACCTTCACCCACATGTCGGAATAGGCCTTGAAGCTCATCTCGTCGTTCCACAGCTCGTAAGGCGCATGGAAGAGGTGGCTCATCGGCGACAGCGAGGTGCGGAACATCTCCAGGAAGGGCAGCAGGATGAAGGTCAGGAACAGCGCCATGGCGACATAGATGCCGACCTTCTGCAGCAGGGTGTAGCGGTCCATCATCTTACTTCACCCCGTAATGGCGCTTCACGCGGTTCAGGATGGCCAGGTAAGCCAGCGAGAAGAGGCCGAGCAGAACCACGATGGCCACGGCCCGCGTCGCGCCCTCGCCGAATTTGAAATTGCCGATGGCGGTCTTGTAGGTGTCGATAATCATCGTCGTCGTGCCGCCGCGGGGGCCGCCATTGGTCAGGATGTAGATGATGTCGAAGGAGTTGAAGGTCCAGATCGCGCTCAGCAAGGCCATCGAGACGATGGTCGGCATGATCTGCGGCACGGTGATGCGGCGGAACCGATACCAGCGGCTGGCGCCATCGACCCAGGCGGCCTCGTAAAGGTCGCGGTTCACGCCCTGCATGGCGGCCAGGAAGAACAGCGAAACCATGGGCGTGCCGACCCAGACATCGGTGACGACGGCCGAATAGAAGCCGGAGTTCTTGTAGGCCAGGAACTCGAACGGCCCGTCGATCAGCCCGAAGCGCTGCGCCATGCCCGACAGAAAGCCGAACTGTCCGTTGTAGAGCCACAGCCAGCCGAAGCAGCCGATGGCGATCGGGATGACCCAGGGCGGCATGATCAGCATGCGGAACAAGGCCCGCCCCGGCACCGCCGCATTCAGCAGCGTGGCGCCGATCAGCCCCATGACCAGCTTCAACCCGACCGACAGGAACATCCAGAAGAAGGTCCGCCCGACGATGTCGTAGAATTTCGCGCTGGCCAGCATCTTTTCGTAATTCGCCAGGCCGACGTAATTCTCGCCGCCCATCGAGGCATCGGTAAACGAGAGCCGGATCGTCTCCAAAAGCGGCCAGGCCACGATGATGCCGATGAAGACCAGCGCGGGGCCGATCAGCGCCCAGGCGAACCAGGCTTCGGACAGGCCCTTGCGGCGAGCGATGACGGGCGCAGGCGAACTTGCGTCGGACATGGTGACCTCTCTGTCGGCGTCCGGGGTGCGATGGCCCCGAATCTGTCATTGAGGTCATGTTACCAAAGTTTCGTGGTCCTGCTACCTATTTAATACCAATAACCGAGCTTTTCTGCCTCCCCCTGATTTTCCGCTTGTTTTTCATCCGAAACGGGGGTCATCTACACAGAATG
>CAMFIX010000413.1 GCA_945952425.1 uncultured Pseudorhodobacter sp.
GAAGCCTGTCGCGCAATCCCATCTTCGGCCCTTTCCCCTGGCCCTGCGACTTAATCACTTTGAGCCGGCACCGCACGCCGGCGCACCGCAAGTCGGCCCACCGCAAGGCGCGCGCCCCTTGACCCTGCCGCCGCCGCCCCCTACCCCTTGGGCCAAAGGAGCCCGCCCCATGCCCGGACGCCATTACGTCGCCATCCCCGGCCCCTCGGTCCTGCCCGACCGCGTGCTGGCCGCCATGCACCGCCCCGCCCCCGACATCTATGCCCCCGAGGTCGCGGCCCTGGCCGCGGGCATCGCCGCCGACCTGAAAGAGCTGGCGGGGACCAGGGCGCATCTCGCCATGTATCTCTGCAACGGCCATGGCACCTGGGAGGCGATGGCGACCAACCTCTTTTCCCCGGGCGATGCCGTGCTGGTCCTGGTCTGCGGCACCTTCGGCCATGGCTGGGCGGGGGCGCTGCAGGGGCTGGGGCTGCAGCCCGATCTCATCGACTTCGGCCGAAGCGCCCCGGCCGATCCGGCCCGGCTGGCGTCGGCGCTGCGGCTGCGCGATTACAAGGCCGTGCTCGTCACCCATGTCGATACCGCGACCTCGGTCAAAAGCGATATCCCGGCGATCAGGGCCGCGATGACGGCGGCGGGATCGCAGGCGCTGCTGGCGGTCGATTGCGTGGCCTCGCTCGGCTGCGACAGGTTCGAGATGGAGGCCTGGGGCGTCGATGTGATGCTGGGCGCGAGCCAGAAGGGGCTGATGACGCCGCCGGGGATGGGCTTCGTCTGGTTCTCCGACAAGGCCCTGGCCGCGGGCCGCGGCGCGACCCTGCGCACGCCCTATTGGGACTGGACCAACCGCGCCAACCCACAGGAGTTCTGGCACTATTGGTTCGGCACGGCCCCCACCCACCACCTTTACGCCCTGCGCGAAAGCCTGGACATGATCCTGCGCGAAGAGGGCCTTCCCGCGCTCTGGGACCGTCACGCGCGGCTGGCCCGCGCCGTCTGGGCCGCGGTCGAGACCTGGGGCGCGGGCAATCCCGCGATAAGGCTGAACGTCGCCGACCCCGCGGCGCGCGGCCATTCGGTGACCTCGGTCGCCTTCGGCGCGCCCCATGCGGCGACCTTGCGCGACTGGGTGCAGAGCCATGGGCTGACGCTGGGCATCGGCCTCGGCATGGGCACAGAGGCCGACCCCCAGGCCTCCGGCTGGCTGCGCATCGCCCATATGGGTCATGTGAACGCCCATATGACCTTGGGCGCGCTGGCAGTGATCGAGGCCGGGCTGCAGGCGCTGAACATCCCCCACGGGACAGGGGCGCTGGAGGCCGCCGCGCGCGAAATCGCAAGGGGGTAAGCGGGGCGCCCCCGTATGGCCAGGAGGCCCCGCGTCAAGCCCGGGGCGCACCCAGTCTCTCGCCCCCGCGCCAGGCACAAGCCGAAAAACACCCCCCGCGCAAACGCGCCCCTGCACCACGCCCACCTGCAGCGCCCCCTTTCCCCCCGGCCCCCTCGCTCCTTTCATACTGGCTCAAATACTCTCCCAGGCTCGCCGCCAGCGCCTCCCATGGCCACGGCGCTCCCCCGACTTGCGCCTTTCATACTGGCTCAAATATCCCACAGGAGGGGTCCGGGGAGGGTGTGAAACCCTCCCCGGGGGGTGCCGCCAAGCCCTGGCCCTCACCCCTTGGCGAACAAGGCCGCGAGCGCCCCCGTGTCGATCCCCTTCACCACCAGGCCCTTCGGCTTCACCGCCGCCACATCCACCCCCGCCACGATGGCATTGACGATGGCCTCCTCCATGGCTTCGGTGTCCGCCACGTACAAGGAACCGCTGAGCTCCTGGTTGATCGCGGGCTGTGCCGGCCCAGCGCGGTCGGTCTGCGGCATCGGCCCGGGGTTCGCGGTGGAAAACGCCAGGAAAATGTCGCCTGAGGAGTTCCCGGCCGGCGTGCCCCCCCGCGCCACTCCCATCGAGCCTCGCCGCGCCAGGTGGCGCAGCGTCAAGGGCCCCAGCGGCGCATCCGTGGCGATCACCACGATGATCGAGCCCTGGTCGGTGTCGCGCCAGGCGCCCTCGGGCATCAAAGCCCCCACCGGGCGCCCCAGCACCTGAAACCACCCCCGACGCCCGTGGTTGGCCTGCACCAGCGCGCCGACGGTGAACTCTTGGCCCCCCAGCCGCACCCGGCGCGAGGATGTCCCCGTGCCCGCCTTGAACTCATAGGCGATCATCCCGTTGCCGCCGCCGGTCGAGCCCTCTTCGACAAAGCCGCCCTTGGCCGCCTTGATCGCCATCCCGGCATGGCGCGGCTCGACATGCAAAGCGTTGATGTCGTTCAGGATGCCGTCATAGGTCTCCGCCACGACCGGCATCGCCCAGGCGTGTTCGGCCTGAAACCAGTCGGCATAATTTTCGATCATCCACTCCGTCACCCCGTGATGCACCGCCCCGATGCCATGGGTGTTGGTGATGCAGACGGGCCCGATGAAATAGCCCGCATCGTTGATCCAATGGGTGCCCGTCATCTCGCCATTGCCGTTCAGCGTGAACTGCCCCGCCATCACCGGCTGCGGCACCCCGCTCTCGACCCGGGGCACCACCGCCGTCACCCCGGTCCGCATGGCGCGGCCTGGATCGGTCAGGGTGCAAAAGCCCACCCGCACCCCCTCCACATCGGTGATCGCGTTGAAAGGACCGGGCCGGCCCTGGAAAGGCAGGCCAAGGTCGCGTGCTCGGGGTTTGGGCATCTTGCGCTCCATCGCGGGATTCCGCCCGATTTGGCGGCATTGTGCGCCCATGTTCAAGCGACCTTGTCCCGTTTGCGCAATTTCAAGGCTTTTCGTCGCAAGGCTTAGCGCCTAGATTCGCACGAAAGCCCCGCGAAAACATCATGGCCCGCAAAACCACACGCCCCGTCATCGGCATCATCGGCAACTTCAGCCTCTATAACGACCGCTACCCGATCCATTCCAGCGGCACGATGAACTCTGCCGCTTTGGCCGAGGTCGCAGGCGCGATGCCGCTGATCATTCCTTCCGACCCGCGCTTCGTCTCGGTCGAGGAACTGCTGGAGACCTGCGACGGCTTCCTCTTGACCGGCGGGCGCCCGAACGTCCACCCCTCCGAATATGGCGAGGAAGAGACCCCCGCCCATGGCGCCTTCGACCGGGCGCGGGATGCGATCACCCTGCCGCTGATCCGCGCCTGCGTCGAACGGGGCCAGCCCTTCCTTGGCATCTGTCGCGGGTTTCAGGAGGTGAATGTGGCGATGGGTGGCAGCCTGCACCCCGAAATCCGCGAGATTCCCGGGCGGATGAACCACCGCATGCCCCCCGATGGCCAGCTGCACGAACAATTCGCGCTGCGCCACGTGGTGCGCTTCACCGAGGGCGGGGTGTTTCACCGCCTGATGGGCGCGCAAGAGGTGATGACGAACACGCTGCACGGCCAGGGCATCCTGCGCCCCGGCGCGCGGGTGGTGAT
>CAMFIX010000414.1 GCA_945952425.1 uncultured Pseudorhodobacter sp.
GCGCTATGTCGTCAGCCGCTCTGGCATCACGGTGGAGTTCGACCTGAACGGCGACGGGGTGGCGGACCTGGGCTTTACCCTGACCAAGGCCACGACGCTGTCGGCCAGCGACTTCCTCTAGTCAGCCGAGAAAGGCCCGGAACCGCGCGAGCGCCGGAGAGAGCGCGCGGCCCTGCGGCCAGACCAGCCAGTAGGCGCCCTCGACCGGGGTGTAATGATCCGCCGCGGGCTTCAACCGGCCGCGGGCGAATTCCGCCTCGGCCAGCATCCGCGGCAGAAGGGCGACGCCCAGCCCCAGCGCCGCCGCATCCGCCATATGGCCGAACTGGTCGAAGAGCATCCCCCGCAGCCGCTCGGCCTCCAGCCCATGGCGGGCGAACCAGTCCTCCCAGGCGCCCGGCCGGCTATCCAGGTGCAAAAGCGGCTGGCGCAGCAGGGTCTCGGGTGGGACGGGGCCCTGCAGGGCGGCCGGGATCATCTCTTCCCGCGCCAGCTCGTGATAGGCGACGCCCTGCCAGTCGCGCAGGCCGAAATGGATGGCGGCATCGAAGGGTTCGCGCGAGAAGTCGAAGGGGGAAAGCCGGGTCGAAAGGTTGACGGTAATTTCGGGATGGGCGGCGGCGAAATCGCGCAGCCGGGGCAAGAGCCAGTGGGTGGCGAAACTCGGCAGGGTCGCCAGGTTCAGGCTTTGCTTTTCGCCCCCCGCCCGGATTTTCAGGCTCGCGCGGGCCAGATCCTGCAGGTAGTCGCGCGTGGCCGCGGCATAGTCGCGCCCGGCCTGGGTCAGCGCCAGCCCCTTGCCCTCGCGGCGAAAGAGGGTGACGCCGATCTGCTCTTCCAGCGCCTTCAGCTGGCGGCTGACGGCGGAATGGGTCAGGGCCAGCTCCTCGGCGGCGGCGGTGGCGGTGCCAAGGCGGTCGACGGCCTCTAACGCCAGCAGGGAGGAGACCGAGGGCAGAAAACGGCGCGGGGCGATCATGTGCGGTTTCCTCCAGACATATGGAACAGAACTCGCACAAAACAGGTGGTTTGACCAGATAGATTGGCGTATGACGTCAGGCAAAGGCCTGACCCAGCCGGAGCCCGCGATGAAAGCCCCCACGACCAACCTTTGGCGCGCGAGCGCTGCGCCCTTCTCTGCCGCCGCGCTGCAGACCGACCTGCAGGTCGATCTGGCCGTGATCGGCAGCGGCTTTACCGGCAATGCCGCGGGGCTGGAGGCGGCGCGGATGGGCGCGAAAGTCGTGGTGCTGGAGGCCGAGACGGTCGGCCATGGCGGCTCTGGCCGCAATGTCGGGCTGGCGAATGCCGGGCTGTGGCTGCCGCCCGAGACGGTGATCGCGCAGATGGGCGACGGGCCGGGGCGACGGCTGATCGCGGCCCTGGCCGCGGCACCGGAGCGGGTTTACACCACCATCGCCCGCGAGGGCATCGACTGCGAGGCCACGCGCAACGGCACGCTGCACCTGGCGCATTCCCCGGCCGGGTTCCGCGACCTCGCCGACCGCCACCGGCAGGGCCTGGCCTTCGGCGCGCCCTTGCAGCTGCTGGACGCGGCCGAGACCGCGCGGCGGACCGGCAGCACGGCCTTTCACGGCGCTTTGTTCGACCCGCGGGCCGGGACGATCCAGCCCTTGGCCTATGCGCGGGGCCTGGCGCGGGCGGCGCAGCGGGCGGGGGCGATGATCCACGAGGCCAGCCCGGTGACCGCGCTGGCGCGGCAGGGCGACCAATGGGTGCTGCGCTGCAACGGGCATACCGTCACCGCCAAGGCCGTGCTGATCGCGACCAACGCCTATCACTTGGGTCTGCAGGCCTTTGCGCCGCAATATGTGCCGGTCAGCTATTGCCAATTCGCGACGGCTCCGCTGAACCGGCCCGAGATTCTGCCGGGCGGAGAGGGCTGCTGGGACACGGCCATGGTCATGAGCTCTTTCCGCATCGACCAGGCGGGGCGGATGATCCTGGGCGGGATCGGCAATGCCGAGGGCGCGCTGGGGCCGGTGCATGCCGCCTGGGCGCGTAGGAAGCTCGCCGCGGTTTACCCGGCCCTGAAGGACGTGCCCTTCGAACACGGCTGGCGCGGGCGGATCGCGATGACCTCGGACCATGTGCCGAAAATCCTGGAGGTCGGCCCGAATGCCTTCGCCTGCTTCGGCTATTCCGGCCGCGGCATCGGCCCCGGCACCGTCTTTGGCACCGAAAGCGCCCGGGCGCTGCTGACCGGCGACCGCTCCAACCTGCCCGTCGCCCCGGTCAGCGCCCACCGCGAGAGCATGACCGGCCCCCGCGCCGCCTGGGTCGAGGCGGGCGCCGGGCTCGTCCATGCGACGGCCGAGCGCGTCTAGGCCAGGTGCGCCAGGACCGCGCCGGGCGGCAGCGCTGCGCGGATTTGCGCGGCGCTGTCCATCAGGCAGGCGGCGGTCGACATCGCATCGGCCAGGCCAGAGGAGGGCGCGGTCACCGTCACCAGCTTCCACCGCGGCGGGGCCGGGCGGCCGGTCCGCGGGTTCAGGATATGCCCGACCTCTCCCGCCGCGTCGAAGGTCGTGCCCAGCGCGGCAGAGCTTGCCAGCCCGCCGCCCTGAAGCGCCAGGAACCCGCCCGAGGCCAGCGTGACCGGCCAGCCCGTCCCGTCGGGCATCGGGCCAAGCGCGTTCAGCTCTCCACTGTCGATCAGCACATGCGACAGGCCGCGCGCGCGCAGCAACTCCGCCACCTTGTCGGCGATGAAGCCCTGCCCCACGCCGTTCAGCGTCAGCGCCATGCCCGGCTGCAGGCGCACCGCCTCTGTGTCATAGGCCACACGGCCCCAGCCGGTGCGGGCCAGAACCTCGGCGAGCTCGGCCTCGGAGGGCACGGCGCCCGCGCTGTAGCGCGCGGCGTAAAGCGCCCAAAGCGGCTGGACAGTCGGATCGAAGAGCCCGCCCGTCGCGGCATGCACCGTGTCGCACAGGGCCAGGCACTCCAACAGCTCGAAGGGCGGCGCCTCCAGCTTTCCGTCGCGGTTCAGCCGGGTCAGGGCGCTGTCGCGATAGAGCGAGAAGATACCCTCCAGCCGGGCGATCTCGGCCGCAGCCTCGGCGGTGATCGCGGCGGCGTCGGGATGGTCGATCAGGATGCGGGCCCCGGCGCCCAGGGCCGTGCCGCGCCATTCGGTAAAGCCCAGCGCGGGCGAGGCGGCGAGGGCGGCGGCGATGGTCAGAAAGCGGCGCCGGGTGAGGATAGGGGACATCTCAGTTGCCTTCCGTGGCGGTTTTCAGACGGGCCGAGAAATCGGCCGCATCGCTGGCGGTCTCCGCGGGCTCTGTCGCCTAGGGCAGCTGGTCCAGCCCCATGACCTGCCCGCCATGCGCCTTGGCGAAGGCCGCGGCCTTGGCGGGGTCGGCGAAGGGGATGAACTCGGGCTGGTCCATCCCCCCCAGCCGGTCCGAGCCCACGACGTAAGACGCCTTTCCCGCCAGCACCCAGGG
>CAMFIX010000415.1 GCA_945952425.1 uncultured Pseudorhodobacter sp.
CCCCGGGCCGAGCCTTTGGGCGGCGGCATCACCAATGTGAATTTCAAGGTCGAGGACGCGCGCGGCACCTTCGTCGTGCGGGTGGGCGACGACATTCCCGTGCACCAGATCCTGCGCTTCAACGAACTCGCGGCGAGCCGGGCGGCCTTTGCGGCGGGGGTCTCTCCGGCGGTGGTGCATCATGCGCCGGGGCTGCTGGTCATCGACTTCGTGGCAGGCCGGACGCTTTCCGCCTCCGACCTGCGGGACGGCGCCTGGGCGCCTGCGCTGGATCTGGTCACCCGCGCCCATCGCGAGATGCCGCGCCACCTGCGCGGCGCCTCGCTGACCTTCTGGGTCTTCCAGGTCTTGCGCGATTACGCCCTGACGCTGGCCGATGGCCAGAGCCGCCACCTGGACGCGCTGCCTGCCCTGATGGCCGAGGCCGCGGCGCTGGAGACCGCCGTGGGTCGGATCGAGATGGTCTTCGGCCACAACGACCTTCTGCCCGCCAATTTCATCGAAGGTGCCCGGATGTGGCTGATCGACTGGGATTATGCGGGCTGGGGCTCGCCCCTGTTCGACCTTGGGGGGCTCGCCGCCAATGCCGGGCTTTCGGGGGGGCAGGAAGAGGCGATGCTGGCGCGGTATTTCGGCGGTCTCGACCGCGACCTGATGCGCCGTTACGCCGCGATGAAGGCGGCTGCGGCGCTGCGCGAGACCATGTGGTCGATGGTTTCCGAAATCCACTCCGAGCTGGATTTCGATTACGCCACTTACACTTCGGCGAATCTTCTCACCTACCGGGCGGCCTATGACGCCTGGACGCAAACCTGAGGGCGAAATGCTTCCCACCACCGCAAAGGCTGTCATCATCGGCGGCGGCATCATCGGCTGTTCGACGGCCTATCACCTGGGGAAACTGGGGTGGACGGATACGGTGCTGTTGGAGCGCGCCAAGCTGACCTCGGGCACCACCTTCCACGCGGCGGGGCTGGTGGGGCAATTGCGGACCTCTGCCAATATCACCCAGCTTCTGGGCTATTCGGTCGATTTGTATAAGCGGCTGGCGGAGGAGACGGGGCTCGCCACGGGGTGGAAGATGAACGGGGGGCTCAGGCTCGCCTGCAACGCCGACCGCTGGATCGAGGTCAAGCGCCAGGCCACCACGGCGCACAGCTTCGGGCTGGAGATGCATCTCCTGACGCCGAAGGAAGCGCAAGACCTCTGGCCCCTGATGCGCATTGACGACCTGGTCGGCGCGGCTTACCTGCCGACCGACGGCCAGGCCAACCCCTCCGACATCACGCAGTCCCTCGCCAAGGGCGCCCGGATGACGGGGGTGAAGATCTTCGAGGATACGCCCGTCACCCGGATCATCGTCGAAGACGGCCGCGTGAAGGGGGTTCAGACCGCCCAAGGCACGATCCACTGCGAGAAGGTGGTGATCTGCGCGGGCCAATGGACGCGCAACCTCGCGGCGACGGTGGGGGTGAATGTGCCGTTGGTGTCGGTCGAACACCAGTACATGATTACCGAGCGCATCCCCGGCGTCACCCCCGGCCTGCCGACGCTCCGCGACCCCGACCGGCTGACCTATTGGAAGGAAGAGGTCGGCGGGTTGGTCTGGGGCGGCTATGAGCCCAACCCCAAGCCCTGGGCGCTGAACGGCATCCCGGAGGGCTTCCACTTCCAGACCCTGCAGCCCGATTTCGACCACTATTCCCAGTTCATGGAGGATGCGATCTACCGCGTCCCCGCGCTGGAAAACGCCGGGGTCAAGCAGCTCTTGAACGGGCCAGAAAGCTTCACCCCCGACGGCAACTTCATCCTGGGCGAGGCGCCGGAGCAGCAGGGCATCTTCATCGGCGCAGGCTTCAACGCCTTTGGCATCGCCTCGGGCGGCGGGGCAGGCATGGCCTTGGCCGAATGGGTGGCCAAGGGCGCGGCGCCTTACGACCTCTGGCCGGTGGATATCCGCCGCTTCGGCCCCCACCACCGCTCCACCGACTGGGTGCGCACCCGCACGATGGAGGCCTATGCGAAACACTACACCATCGCCTGGCCGAATGAGGAGATGACCTCGGCGCGGCCCACCCGCCGCTCGCCTCTATATGGCAGCCTGAAGGCCGCAGGCGCCGTCTTCGGCGAGAAACTCGGCTGGGAGCGGCCGAACTGGTTCGCGGTCGGCGAAGAGCCCAAGGACGTCTATTCCTACACCCGCCCCGGCTGGTTCGAGGCCGTCAAGCGCGAGCACCACGCAGCCCGCACGGGGGCCGTGCTGATCGACCAGACCTCCTTCGCCAAGTTCCGCCTCAAGGGGCCGGATGCCGAAAAGGCGCTCAGTTGGATTGCCGCAGGCCGCGTCGAGCGCGCCCCGGGCACGCTGACCTATACCCAACTTCTGAACGACAAGGGCGGCATCGAGGCCGATGTGACCATCGCGCGCCTTGCGCCCGATGAATATTACATCGTCACCGGCACGGGCTTTGCCACCCATGATCTCGACTGGATCAACCGCAACCTGGCCGGGGACTGCCAGCTCTCCGACATCACCTCCTCCATGGCCGTCTTGTCCCTGATGGGGCCGAAGGCGCGCGACGTCCTCCAGGCCCTCACCCCCGACGACGTGACCAACGACGGCTTCCCCTTCGGCACCGCCCGCATGATCTCCGTCGCCCGCTGCCCCGTCCTTGCCCTGCGCGTCACCTATGTCGGCGAGCTCGGCTGGGAGCTGCACTTCCCCCAGGAATACGCCCAGACTCTCTACGATGCCCTGATCGCCCAAGGCGTCACCCTCGCCGGCTACCGCGCCATCGAGACCCTGCGGCTGGAAAAAGGCTACCGCGCCTGGGGCGCCGAGATCGGCCCCGACCACACGCCCCTCGAGGCCGGGATGGTCTGGGCGGTGAAGCTGAAGACCGACATCGCCTTCAAGGGCCGCAAGGCCTTGGAGGCGCAGGCCCGCGACGGCCTGAAAAAGCGCCTCGCCACCTTCTGGGTGGATGACCCGAACGTCACCCTTTTGGGCCGCGAAACCATCTACCGCAATGGCGAGCGGGTGGGTTGGCTGGCCTCCGGCGGCCATGGCCATACGCTGGATCGCCCCATCGGCATGGGCTTCATCCGCCGCGAAGGTGTCGATCAGGCCTATCTCGATGGCGCCACCTGGGAGCTGGAAGTGGCCTCCGAGCGCCACCCCGCACAAGTGACCTTCGCCCCCCTCTACGACCCCAAGGGCGAGAAGATCAAAGCCTGAAGCAAAGACCGGGGAGGGGGGCGCCCCTCCCCCCTAGCGTAGTCAAGTAGTGTAATTTACTTAATTAACTCAAGTTTGCGTTAATTAAACTTGCTCTTAACGCAAGTTTATCGGATCAACCTATTTTGCCCCCCCCCCCCCCCCCAAAAAACCCCCCCCCCCCCCCCCTCCCTCTCCCTCCTTCGACACAACTAGGAATTCTATCTTAACGAATCATGTTGC
>CAMFIX010000416.1 GCA_945952425.1 uncultured Pseudorhodobacter sp.
CCCCCCACCGTCGGCGTCAAAGCCCCCCTGCCCCTTTCATACTTGCCCAAATACTCCCGGGAGGTCTGGAGGGCGGCGCCCTCCAGCGCGCCCCGCAAGGGCCCCACCAAAGAAAAAGGCCGCCGAGGTTTCCCCCGACGGCCCCTTCAGCCGATCCGATGGATCAGGCCGGGATCTTGCCGGCGTCTTGCGCAGCCTTCAGCTCGTCGGCCGACAGCTGGCCATCGGCATTGGTGTCGGCGGCCTTGAAGACCTCTTCGGTCAGGTCCGGGAAAGCGGCCTTCAGTTCGTCGAAGGAATAGGTGCCATTGCCGTCGGCATCCTTGATTTCGGTCGCGGCGATCGCGGCAACCGAGGTCAGCGACAGGAGGGCGGCAGCGGCCAGGGCGGTGAACTTCATCGTGTATCTCCAATAATTGCGGGGCCATGCGACCCCGGTCGAAGGACTTGACCTTCGCCGCGCAACCTACTGAAACAGGACGAGAAATCCAGATGCCCAGGCTTTGGATCACGGGCATTTGACCGCAGGTGCAAAGCCAATTGACGCGGCGCAGCGAAAGGCGTTGGTGGGCTGTTTGGGGTTGGCAAACGCCGGAAATGCCCCCACCGCGAATCGGAAATTTCGCAGAAATTTCGTTTTCCCCCTTGCAGCCCCGCGGTGCTTTCCGTAAATCCCCCTCCACGGAGTGCGGGCGTAGCTCAGGGGTAGAGCATCACCTTGCCAAGGTGAGGGTCGAGGGTTCGAATCCCTTCGCCCGCTCCAGTCGAAAAGGGCGTGGGGGCAACCCCGCGCCCTTCGGCTTTTCCGGGCCCAAACCCCGGTTTTCCTTGGGCAATCCCGCCGGTTTCGGCTATGGTCGCCCGGGGGGACAGGGGGGGGATTCCATGCGCCATATCGCGGTTCTCGACATCGGCAAGACCAATGCCAAGGTGCTGCTGGTCGACCTGGCCACCGGGGAAGAGGTGCAAAGCTTTCGTCGCCCCAACCGGGTGATCGCGGGCCCGCCCTATCCGCATTTCGACACCGAGGGGCTTTGGGCGTTCTTCGCCGACAGCCTGCGCCAGTTGGCGCGCGGGCCCTTGGACGCGATCTCGATCACCACGCATGGCGCCTGTGCCGCGCTGGTCGATGCGACGGGCGCGCTGGCCCTACCGATCCTCGATTACGAACATCCCGACCCGGGGCTGCAGCCCGATTACGACGCGATCCGCCCCGGTTTCGCCGAGACCGGCTCGCCGCGCCTGCCCCTGGGTCTGAACCTCGGCGCGCAGCTCTTCTGGCTGGAGCATCATTTCCCCGAAGCCTTCGCCCATGCAGCCCATGTGCTGATGTATCCGCAATACTGGGCGCTGCGGCTGACCGGCGTCGCGGTGTCGGAGGCGACCTCGCTCGGCTGCCACACCGACCTTTACAGCCCCTGGGAGGGGCGCTTTTCCTCCCTCGTCCGCGGCCCGTGGGAGACCTTGTTCCCGCCCTTGCGCCCCGCAGCCGACCACGCGCCACTCCTCCCCGACCTTGCGCGCGCCTGGGGCCTGCCCCAGGGCCTGCCCGTGCATTTCGGCCTGCACGATTCCAACGCCTCGCTGCTGCCCTACCTGTCCGAGCCCGGCCCCTGCGCCGTGGTCTCCTCCGGCACCTGGACGATCTGCATGGCGCTCGGCGGCGAAAGGGGGACGCTCGACCCCGCCCGCGACTGCCTCATCAACGTGAACGCCAAGGGCCTGCCCACGCCGACCGCGCGCTACATGGGCGGGCGCGAGTTCGACGAGATGACCGGCGGCCAGCTTACCCCCGGCGCCCAGACCGCCACGGTCCCCCTGCCCTCGCGCCATCCCGATTGCGGGCCTTTCCCGGGGCTGGTTCAAGGCGCCCTGCCCACAGACCCGGCCGAGCGCAGCCTGGCCGCCAGCTGGTATGCGGGGCTGATGACGGCCGAGTGCCTGGCCCTGATCGGCGCCCGGGGACCGACCCATGTCGAGGGGCCTTTCGGCGCCAACCGCGATTTCGCCGAGATGCTGGCCACTGCCACGGGCCGGCCGGTCATCGTCGGGGGCCAAGGCGCCGGCACCGGCCTCGGCGCCGCGCTGCTGGCGGGCCCGATCCTTGCCGCCCGCCCCGAACGCGCCGCCGTCCTGCCGGTGGAGGCGCTGCGGCAGGTGGCGCAAGACTGGCGCGCAAAGGTGGCCGAGGCCTGGGCCACCAGGATGCGCTAGCCCCTTCATTGGTCCAAAAATATCCACGGGGTTTCCAAAGGGGCCCGTGGGCCCCTTTGGGCAGGGGGTCCGGGGGTTTGCCACTTGTTTCGCCACTGGTTCGAGAAACAAGTGGCATGAGCCCCCCGGCTACCTCAGGTAAAACGTCTCGACCAGATCCACCGCCACGGGCGAGCCATCCGGATTGGTCCGCATGATGTCGCCCATATAGGCCCACCACCGTTTCATCACCGGATGCGCGGGCAGGTCGGCCATGCCATGCCCCTCCGGCCGCTCCAGATAGCCGAACAGCACCCCGGTCTCGCGGTCGAGGTGGATGGAGTAATTCGACACGCCCGCCGCCGTCAAAAGCTCGGCCAGCTCGGGCCAGATCGCATCGTGGCGGCGGATGTATTCCGCCTCCATCCCCGGATTCAGATACATCTTGAACGCATGGCGCATCACGTCCTCCTTGCCCTTTCCCACAGGTTCGGCCCCAGGACCGAGGCGATCAGCAAGACCCCGATCACCCCGGTCTGAATGTGGCCGGTGATATTGGTCAGCGCCATGCCGTTCCTCAGGTTCAGGATGATGAGGATCGAAAAGATCACCCCCACCATGCTGCCCTTGCCGCCAAAGATGCTGACGCCGCCCAGCAGCACCATGGTGATGATGTCGAGTTCGAACCCCGTCGCCGCATCGCCCCGCACCGAGCCCAACCTTGCCGCGTAAAGCACCCCGGCCAGCGCCGCGATGGTCGAGGCCATGAGGAAAAGCACCGTCTTTACCCGCGCGACATCCAGGCCAGAGAACCGCGCGACCTCGGCATTGGTGCCGATCACCACGACCTGCCGGCCAAAGCCCGTGCGGTGCAGCAACACCCCCAGGACCACGGCCAGGGCCACGAAGAGCCAGATCGACAGCGGCACGGGGCCCAGAAACCCCCGCTGGCCGAGCCCCGTCACCCAGTCGGGAAAATCGCCCATGCTCTGGTCCTTGACCAAGATCCGCGCCACGCCGCGAAATCCGATCAGCATGGCCAAGGTCACCACCAGCGAGGGGATGCCCACCCGCGCGATCAGCACGGCATTGATCAGCCCCGCCACCGGCCCGACCGCCAAGGCCGCGACCAGGGCCAGGCCCGCGGGCTGCCCTTGATGCACCATGTAACCAAAGACGCAGGCCGCCAGCCCCATGACCGAGCTGACCGACAGGTCGATCTCTGTCTCTTATACACATCTGACGCTGCCGACGATATGCAGTGTGT
>CAMFIX010000417.1 GCA_945952425.1 uncultured Pseudorhodobacter sp.
CAAGCGCGGCGAGCGCGTGGTCCGCGGCACGAAGGAGCTGATCGAGAAGCTCGGACGCAACGATCCTTGCCCGTGCGGCTCGGGCCTCAGATTTCAAGCGGTGCTGTCTTGAGACGGGCTGCTTTCGATGGCGCCGAACGCCATGATTATTGGCGAGACTGATCTAGCCGGGGCTGGTGAAACGTAAGCGCCGACGGAACCCGGCCTTGTGCGGATTGGGATCGGCGTGAATTTCGCAGGGCAGATGGAGGCCTTGCGAGTGGATATCGAGCAGTCAAAAGAGCCTCGTATGAGTGCTCGCCGAGATGGCGGAGCGGTCGTACGGGTGGAACGTCGCCGGCATTGGAGCGACGACGAGAAGCTGGCGATCCTGAAGGAGACGACGCAGCCCGGCGCCATCATGGCGGTGGTGGCGCGTCGGTACGGGATCGGAACCGGTCAGCTCTACACCTGGCGCAAGCAATTGCTCCGCGGCGCGATGGCCGGGTTCGCGCCGGTTGAGCTGACGCCCACTGAACCGTCGGTCACGCCATCTGACGCCGGCCGGATCGAAATCCGGCGCGGCGGTGACTTCACTGTGTCGATCGACAGGCTGGTCGACAGGGAGGCATTAAGATTGGCGCTCGAGGTTGTCGGGGAGCTTGAACGTTGAGCCTGACGCTGCCGCCGTCGGCGAAGATCTATCTGTCGCTGGCACCGTGCGACATGCGCAAGGGCCTCGATGGCCTGTCGGCGCAGGTGCGCAATATCCTCCAGCTCGATCCTTTCTCCGGCGCCGTTTTCCTCTTCCGCGGGAAAAGAGGCGATAGGTTGAAGGCGCTGGTCTGGGACGGATCGGGGCTTTGTCTGTATGCAAAACGTCTCGAGCGGGGAAAGTTCGTGTGGCCCAAAACCCAGGGTGGAGCAGCCGCCCGGCTCTCGGCTGCGCAGTTGGCAATGCTGATCGAGGGGCTGGATTGGCGGCAAGCGATTGTTCACGACGAGGTGCTCACGCCGACCCTCGCGTGAGCGATGAAAGCTAGGAAAACCGCCGTTTTTTTGTAGGCCCAAAATGCCGCTTACGCTATAGTGCCGGGCATGCGGTTCGACCTTGATCGCCTTCCCACAGACCCCGTTCTCTTGCAGAAAATGCTGCGGGAGATGGCTGAGATCATGGAGCTGGAGCGGGCCGAACTGGGGGCGGCAAAGCAGACCATCAAAGCTCAAGGACTGACGATCGAAAAGCTGGAGCACCGTCTGGCCAGGCTTCTGCGCGTCCAGTTCGGCCGCAGCTCCGAGAAAATGGACATCGCGCAGCTGCGCATGATGTTCGAAGAGGTGGATGCCCCGGAGCCAGCCAATGATTACGCCCCTGCGGCGTCGAAGGCGAAACCGACGCGCAAGGCTGGAACCAGGGCGCCGATCCCCGCACATATCCCGCGCCAAACGACGCAGCATCTTCCTGAGCCCTGCGCATGCGGGGGTAACGAGACCGTCATCTGTGAAGACGTCACGGAAGTGCTGGATTACGTGCCGGCCTGCTTCCGTGTCCTGCGTCATGTTCGCCCTCGCGTTGCCTGCCGGTCCTGCGAAACAATCCGCCAGGCGCCGGCCATCGATCTGCCATTGCCCAAGGTGATGGCAAGCAGCGCACTACTCGCGCATCTCGTCGTCAGCCGCTTCGTCGATCATCAGCCTTGGCATCGCCAGTCGGTCATCCTGCGCCGTCAAGGCGTGGAAATTGATCGTGACGTGATGGGCCGCTGGTCGCGCAAGCTGGCCTGGCTGATGGCGCCGCTCGGCGAACGGTTGCTCTCCTACATCCTGGAGGCTCCGAAGATACACGGCGATGAAACGCCCGTGACCTTGCTGCAGGGCGAAGACGGTAGCCACACCGCCTACTTCTGGGTCTATCTGCGCGACTGCCGTTCAAGCGGGGATATGAGCCCGCCTGCTGTGGCGTTCCGCTTCACGACCGGGCGCGGCGGCAAGCATCCCGCAGCCCACCTTGCCGGTTACCGCGGATACCTTCAAGCGGACGGCTATGCCGGTTATAACGCGCTGTATCATGACCCCAAGACCAAGGCACCGCGCGGGGTGACGGAGGTCGGTTGCTGGGCGCACGCGCGGCGCAAGTTCACCGAAATCCTCGAAAAGAACCCGTCGCCGGTAGCGGCTGAAGCGGTGGTGAGGATCAGCGAATTGTTTGCGATCGAACGCGACATCAAGGGAGCACCGCCCGATAAGCGACGGCGGGTTCGCCAGCAGCTGGCCCGCCCAAAACTGGCTGCGCTGCGACCATGGCTCGAGACCCAGATGCAGGGGCTGTCTTCGGACAGCACCTTGGCGAAGGCATGCCGCTATCCGCTTAACCGCTGGGCGGCGATGGCTCGCTATTGTGACGATGGCCTGCTCGAGATCAGCAACAACCTGGTCGAAAATGCCCTGCGCGGCGTTGCTCTGGGGCGCCGCAACTGGATGTTCGTCGGGTCCACCAAGGGCGGGGATGCCTCGGCGCTGTTTTACTCGCTTGCCGAAACGTGCCGCCTGAACGGTGTTGAGCCCGAAGCCTGGTTCACCGACGTAATTGAGCGTATCGGCAATCATCCAATCAACCGGATCGACGAACTCCTGCCGTGGAACTGGCAGGCCGCAAAAGCGATCCTGAACCTGGAGCAAGCTGCTTGAGCAACGCCTTCGTCGTGCACATGACGATCACTCTGGATGACGTGACGCCCGCCGTGACCCGCATGATCGAAGTACCGCTCGGCATCCGGCTCGATCGTTTGCACACTACCTTCCAGGAAGCGTTGGGATGGACCGATAGCCATCTGTGGGAGCTGACCTTCGGGCGCACGGGCTTCGGCATCCCTGACCCGTCCTACGGCTTTGGTGGCCCACTTGATGCCCGAAAGACGACCCTCGCTGAGGCGTTGGAGGGAATGCGCGGCAAGACCTTCCAGTACCTCTACGATTTTGGCGATGGATGGGAGCACAGCGTCAGGATCCACGGCATCGCTCCGGCTGACCTGCAAGGCAGCTATCCGCGCCTGCTCGAAGCTACCGGAATGCGCCCACCGGAGGACTCGGGAGGGCCTTGGGGCTATGCCGAGAAACTGGAGGCTCTCACCGATCCGTCGCATGAATACCATGAAGAGGCGTTGGATGCTCTTGGCGACGACCATGACCCCCACACTCAACCCAACATCGAGGTGATCCACGCTCGCTTCGCGGCACTTGCCAAGAAATGGGCGCCGCGCCCGCGGAAAGCCAAATAACCCTACGTCAACGCCGCCTTCCGTCAGCGCTTACGGTGAAAGCCAGCCCCACATCCAGCTCCGCCGCGATGCCGGTCGTTCACCGCCGCTGGCGGCGCCGTCGAAACCGGCCATAGGTTCATCCAGTTAAGATCAGCAATGAATGGCCGGTCTCATGACTTGGCGCGATCATGCTGGACGGCGTCAGAGGCGGGGAGAGC
>CAMFIX010000418.1 GCA_945952425.1 uncultured Pseudorhodobacter sp.
AGCCAGAACAAGGCGCTGGAAAGCCTGTCGGCGATCCCGAACCCGATGGCGCAGGTGCCGGGCTTCGATGCGATGCGCAAGCAGCAGGAGGCCTTCCTCAAGACCGTGATGGGCGCCTGGCCCGGCGTGGCCGCCAAGGAAGAAGCCCCGGCCGACGACATCGCCGACATCAAGCGCCAGCTGGACGAGCTGCAGAAGAAGCTCTCCAAGCTGTAAGATGGCCGAAACCCAGGGCCGCCTGACCCTTTGGGGCATCGAAAGCTTTCTCGCCGTCGCCGAAGAAGGCGCGATCACGGCGGCTGCGCGGCGGCTGGGGGTCTCTCCTTCCGCCGTCAGCCAGCAGCTGACCGGGATCGAGGCGGCCTTGGGCGCGGTGCTGGTCGACCGGGCCTCGCGACCGATGGGGCTGACGCCCGCCGGCACGATGTTCCGCCGCCATGCGCAGGCGATCCTGAACGCCGAGGCCGAGGCGCGGGCGGACCTCGCGCTGTCGGACCTGTCTGTGCTGACGACTTTGCGGCTGGGGATGATCGAGGATTTCGACGCCGAGGTGACGCCCGCGCTTCTGACGCGGCTGGCGCGCGACCTGAAGGGCTGTCGCTTCCTTTTGGAGACCGGGGCCAGCCATCGCCTTTTGGACCAGCTGGAAAGCCGGGCGCTGGACCTTGTCGTCGCGGCCGATCAGCCTGCGGTCGAAGAAGGCTGGCGCGAGGTTCATCCCCTGATGGTCGAGCCCTTCGTCGCCGTCCATCCCAAGGGGCGGCCCGAGGGGTTGCCGCTGATCCAGTATACCGCGCGCCACCTGATGGGCCGCCAGATCGCCGCCCATCTGGAGCGGCAGAACCTGCGCCCGGCCCATCGGTTCGAACTCGACAGCTATCACGCGATCCTGGCCATGGTGGCGGGCGGCGAGGGCTGGACGATCCTGACGCCCCTGGCGCTGCACCATGCCGCGCGGTTTCGTGCCGGGGTCGAGGTCGCGCCCTTGCCCTTCGCGCCGCTGAGCCGGGCCTTGTCCTTGTCCGCCCGCGCCGGGGTGTTGCGCGACATCCCGGCGCAGGTGGCCGGGCATCTGCGCGGGCTGGTCGCCGAAAAGGTCATCGGTCCGGCGCTGAAGGATTGGCCCTGGATGACGGACCTGGCCCTGTCGCAAACTGCGTCGCAAACGGCGGGGTGAACCCCGCCCTACTGGCTCGCCGATGTAGGGCGGGATTGATCCCGCCTTATCCCTTCACCGCGAAGGCGGCGTCGCACAAAGCCCCGGCGATGAAATCGAGCTCTCCTTCCGTCAGCCGCGTCGGCAGGCGCACGTCGCAGGCCCGCATCAGCATGGCGCGGGTCTTGGGAAGCTCGGGGATCTCGCCCAGGAACTGCCAGTTCCAGAAGGCGCGAGCATTGTCTTCGGACAGGCCAAAGACCTGAACCGCGACGCCGCGGCGCTTGGCCTCCAGCTGGAAGGCGCGGGCCTCGGCATCGCTCCACGCGCCCGCCAGGTTGAACTGGATCGAGTCGGGGGCGCGTTCCTCGGGCGGCAGGGCCGGGGGCACCGCGAGCCAGGCGCTGTCATTCAGCCGCGCCGCCACCCGGTCATGCCCCGCACGGCCTTTGGCCACGCGCATCGCCACCTCGGGCAGCTGCGGGCGGATCACCGCGGCGGACAGGTTCTGCATCCGCATGTTGTAAAGCGGCAGCTTGTTCTGCCAGGCCATGAACCCATTCTGCAGCCCGGGGTGCTTTTTCCAATTGTGCTCGTAAGCGCCCGACATGATGACGCAGCGGGCGAAAAGCTCCGGGTCGTCGGTGATGAGAATGCCGCCCTCGCCGGCATTCACCAGCTTGTAGGACTGAAAGCTGAAACAGCCGATCTTGCCGATCGTCCCGATCTTCTTGCCATGCCATTCGGTGCCAAGGCTGTGGGCCGCATCCTCGACGACCGGCACGCCCGCCGCATCGCAAAGGCTCAGGATCGCATCCATGTCGGAGGTATGGCCGCGCATGTGGGAGATCAGCACCGCATCGGCGCCGGGCAGCTTGGCCGCGAAATCTTCCATGTCGACGCGGTAATTGTCGCCCACTTCGACCAGAACCGGCACCATTTCGGCATGGATCACCGCCGAAGGCACGGCGGCGAAGGTGAAGGCCGGGATCAGGACGCGCGCGCCCTTGGGCAGGTCCAGCGCCTTCAGCGACAGGAACAAGGCGGCCGAACAGGACGACACCGCCAAGGCATAGCGCGACCCCATCAGCTCGGCGAATTCGCGCTCCAGCTGGGCGACGGGGGCGCCCTCGGCCGCGGTATAGCGGAAGAGGTCGCCCGAGGTCAGCAGCCGCTCGATCTCGTCGCGGGCGGCCTGGGGGATCGGCTCGGCGTCGAACACATTGGGGGCGAGGGTCTGTCCGTCGGGCGCCATGATCGCAGCTTTCCTGAAAGTCTTCTTCAGGAAATCTTAAACCTCGGAAAGGTGACGCGCCAGTGACAATCTCCCCCCCAAGGCGGCATTTCGCGCAAGCGGCTGCGGATTCCCGCCGAAATCCGGTGGTTACACCCCCAGCCGGTCGCGCATCCCGTACCAAAGCATCGCCAGCACCAGAAGCGGATGCCGCAAGGCCGCGCCGCCCGGGAAGGGCATCTGCGGCACGCTGGCCATCAGGTCGAAACGCTCTTCGCTGCCCGCCACCGCCTCGGCCATGATCTTGCCGGCCAGCGTCGCGAAAGCCACCCCATGGCCGGAATAGCCCGAGGCCGACAAGACGCCGGGCAGGGGCTTGGCGAAACAGGGCATGCGGTTGGTGGTGATGGCGAGCGTGCCGCCCCAGGCATGGGTGATCCGGGCGTCCTTCAGCTGGGGATAGATCTCCAGCATCGGTTTCCGCACCGTCTTCACGATGTCGGGGAAACGATAGCCATAGGATTCGCCGCCGCCGAACAGCAGCCGGTTGTCCTCGGACAGGCGCCAGTAGTTGACGACGAAGCGGGTGTCGTAGACGGCGATGTTCTCGGAGAGCACGGTCTTGGCGGCCGCGCCCAGCGGCTCGGTCGCCAGGATGAAATTGTTGATCGGCATGACGCGGGCGGCGACCCTGGGTTGCAGGTCGCCCAAATACCCGTTGCAGGCCAAGAGGATATGCCTGGCGCGGACCCGACCCTTCGCCGTCGTCACCAGCCCCTCTTGCAGGGCGGTCACCTCCGACCGCTCATGGATCGTGGCGCCTGCCGCCAGCGCCGCCCGGGCCAGCGCCAGGGCATAGTTCAGCGGGTGGACATGCCCGGCCGAGCGGTCGAGCGTGCCGCCTTTGAACGCCGCAGAGCCGATCAGCCCGCGGATGCGGTCCTGGTCCAGCACCTCGATCTGGTCGTAAGCGTAATCGCGCGACAGCTTTTCGGCATAGGCGCGCGCCTCGCGGGCCTCGCCCTCGTGGTGGCAGGCGACGGCGACGCCGGGGGCGTAAGGC
>CAMFIX010000419.1 GCA_945952425.1 uncultured Pseudorhodobacter sp.
GCTCCAACGTCGGAAAATCCAGCCTGATCAACGCCGTGACCAACAGCAAGAACCTGGCGCGCGCCTCGAACACGCCGGCTCGGACGCAGGAGATCAACTATTTCACCTTGGGCGAAGAAAAGTATCTCGTCGACCTTCCGGGCTATGGCTATGCCGAGGCCCCGGTGGCAGTGGTCGCCAAGTGGCAGGTTTTGCTGAAGAAATTCCTCGCCGGCCGCCAGACCCTGCGCCGCGCCTTCGTGCTGATCGACACGCGGCATGGCTGCAAGGACGTGGACGAGGAAATCCTGAAACTTCTCGACAAATCCGCGGTGACTTTCCAGGTCGTGATGACCAAGGCCGACAAGGTCAACCGCGCCACCCGCGAGGCCAACATCGCGCAGGTGCAAGAGGCGCTGAAGAAGCACCCCGCCGCCTATCCGGAAATCGTCATCACCTCTTCCGAAACCGGCGAGGGGATCGAGACGCTGCGGGCCATTATTGCGACGATGACATAAGATCATCGTCGCGGGGCGGGCCATCATGGCGACGATGACCTGAGGTCACCAGCGCCCAAATTTTCGCGAGACAAATTTGACCCGTCAGACGTGTTGCGCGCCGTTCACCTCGATCTCGGCGCCGGAGATATAGCTCGACTGGTCCGAACACAGGAACCAGATCGCATCCGCCACTTCCCGCGGCTGGCCCAGGCGCTGCAGCGGCAGCTTCTCGACGATCTTCTCGGTTCCGGGCGAGAGGATCGAAGTCTCGATCTCCCCGGGCGCAATCGCATTGACCCGAACCCCCAAAGGCCCGAAATCATGGGCCATTTCCCGCGTCAGCGCCGCCAGCGCCGCCTTGGACGTCGCGTAGGCCGCCCCGGCAAACGGATGCACCCGCGCCCCCGCGATCGAGGTCACATTCACCACCGAGCCGTTCGCGGCCGACAATTCCTCCATCAGCCCCCGCGCCAGCACGATGGAGGCGAAGAAGTTGACGTGAAACACCTGCCCCCAGGTCCGCAGATCGGTGGTCAGGGTCGACAGCCGCTCGCCCTTCGGCCCTTTCGGCGAGATGCCCGCATTGTTCACCAGGGCATCCAGCCGCCCGTCGATCTTGGACTTGATGACCTCGATGGCGGCAATCGTCTTGTCGGGCGAGGCCAGGTCGATCTGGATATGGTTCTCCTCGCCGCCGGGCCAGGGGCAGCGCGCATCGAAAGGCTGGCGCGAACAGGTCAGCACGCGCCACCCCTCGGCCGAAAAGCGTTTCACCGTGGCATGGCCAATTCCGCGCGAGGCGCCGGTCAGGACGAGAGTTTTCTGTGTCATCGCGCCAGTCTAGCCGCTTGGCAGGGGGGCGCAAAAGCCCTAAACGAGGCGAAACCCCGGAGTTCGAGATGAAAGCCCATACCGTGAGCCGCGAAGCCGCCCAAGCCACCGCCAAGATGCTTTCCGAAGCCTTGCCGCACCTGCAGCGCTTTACCGGCGCGGTGGTCGTTGTGAAATTCGGCGGCAATGCCATGGGCGACGATGCCGCGATGGCAGAGTTCGCGCGGGATGTCGTGTTGATGCAGCAGGTCGGCGTGCATCCGGTGGTGGTCCATGGCGGCGGGCCGATGATTAACGAGATGCTGACCAAGCTGGGCATCAAATCGGAATTCGTGCGCGGCAAAAGGGTGACCGACAAGGCGACGGTGGAAGTGGTCGAGATGATCCTCTCGGGCCTCGTCAACAAGCGCATCGTCCAGGCGATCAACGACCAGGGCGGGCGGGCGGTCGGGATTTCGGGCAAGGACGACGACCTGATGGTCTGCGAGGCGGACGACCCGGAGCTGGGCTTCGTTGGCCGTCCGGTCGAGATGAACGTGCAGGTTCTGCGCGACCTTTACGGCGCCGGGATCATCCCGGTCGTCGCCCCGGTCGCCACCGGCATGGCCGACAACGAGACCTTCAACGTCAATGGCGACACGGCCGCGGGCGCCATCGCGGGCGCGCTGAAGGCCGACCGCCTCTTGCTGCTGACCGATGTCCCGGGCGTCAAGAATGCCGCCGGAGAGGTGCTGACCCAGCTCAAGCCCGACGAAATCCGGGCGATGATCAAGGACGGCACGATCTCGGGCGGCATGATTCCCAAGGCCGAGACCGCGCTTTATGCCCTGGATCAGGGGGTGCGCGCCGTCACGATCCTGGACGGGCGCTTGCCCAATGCCTCGATCCTGGAGCTGTTCACCGACCATGGTGCGGGCAGCCAGATCCGCTCGACCGAGCCGCGGGTCAAGCCGCGCGTCCGCAGGTGAACCTGGACGCCCATCACCTGGAGGTTCTCGGCGGCTTTCACGTCGCCGAGGGGGAGGAGGGCTTTCCGCCCGGCACCCGCAGCCTGTTGATGCTGGGCCCGAAGGAGCCGGGGTTTTGGGCGCATATCCAGGCTGACGCCGATTGGTCGCACCCCGATCCCATCGACCACTGGTCGCGCCGCGTGATCGGCCAGATCGCCTGCGACCTGGGCGCCAAGGCGCTTTTCCCCTTCGGCGGGCCGCCTTACCACCCGTTTTACCGTTGGGCGCTGCGGACGGGCCGCATCTGGGAAAGCCCGGTGAAGCTTTTGGTGCACGGGGGCCAGGGGCTGATGGTCTCGTTCCGCGGCGCCCTGGCGCTGCGCGAGACAATCGATCTGCCCCCTACCCTGCCGCGCCCCTGTGACACCTGCGCCGCACCCTGCCAGACTGCCTGCCCTGCCGGGGCTTTGGGATCAAAGGGTTACGACGTGCCTGCCTGCCACGACTGGCTGGACTCACAGGGCGAAGATTGCCTGACCGGCGGCTGCCTCACCCGCCGCGCTTGCCCCGTGTCGCAGGGCTATGCAAGACTTGGGGCACAGTCGGCCTATCACATGGGCCGATTCCATAAGGCGGGATAACCGCCTCCCGGGAGGTAGGAATGAAGCGACTGATCCTGACGCGCCATGCGAAATCCAGCTGGGACGACCCGGCGAGCGCCGACCACGAGCGCCCGCTGAACGAGCGTGGCCGGCTGGCTGCGGCCGATCTCGGCCAATGGCTGGCGAGCCGGGGCTATGTGCCGGGCCAGGTGCTGTGCTCGGATGCTTTGCGCACGCGCCAGACCTGGGAGGGCATCGCCCCGGCCCTGCCCGGCGCCCCGGCCGTCGAGCTGAAACCGGCACTTTACCATGCCGGGGCCGATGTGATGCTGGCGGTGCTGCGCCATGCCACGACCGATGTGGTGATGGTGATCGGCCACAACCCGGGGATTTCCGAGTTTGCCCAACGGCTTGTCGCCCGCCCCCCGGTCAGCGACGGCTTTGCCGCCTATCCGACCGGCGCGACGCTGGTCTGCGATTTCGCCGTGGACAGCTGGGCCGATATCGCCTGGGGCCAGGGCGTGGCCGACGATTTCATCGTGCCGCGCGAGCTGGCCTGACCGGAAAAGCGCGGGGTGGGGGTCCGGGGG
>CAMFIX010000420.1 GCA_945952425.1 uncultured Pseudorhodobacter sp.
GCCATGGGCGAGACCGTGCTGATGGCCTTCCTCGGCACCGTCACGGCCAGCCTGATCGCCTTGCCTTTGTCCTTCCTCGCCGCCCGCAACCTGATGCCCTTCGCGCCTTTGCGATTTGGCCTGCGGCGGCTCTTCGACTTCATCCGCGGCACCGATGCGCTGATCTGGACCCTGCTGCTGCTGCGCGCCTTCGGGCCCGGCCCGATGACCGGCGCGCTCGCCATCCTGATCACCGACACCGGCGTCTTTGGCAAGCTCTACTCCGAAGCCTTGGAGAACATCGACTCCAAGCCGGTCGAGGGCATCCGCTCCACCGGCGCCAGCGCCCTGCAACGCGCCCGCTTCGGCATCCTGCCGCAGATCCTGCCGGTGTTCCTGTCCCAGGCGCTTTATGCGCTGGAAAGCAACACGCGCAGCGCCACCGTCATCGGCGCGCTGGTCGGCGGCGGGATCGGTCTGTTGCTGACGCAAGCCATCCAGACCCAGAAGGATTGGGAGGATGTCGGCTATTACCTCGTGCTGATCGTGCTGACCGTGATGGCGATGGACGCTTTCTCGGGCTGGCTGCGCGCCAGGCTTATCAAGGGGGTTTGAATGCCAACGCTTGGAGACGACCCGTTCATTCACCCCGGCTGCATGGTGGTCGCCAGCCATTTCGGAAGGTTCTGCGAAGTGGGTGAGGGCAGCCGCGTGCTGCATTCCACCTTCGAGGATTATGCCTATTGCGACCGGCTGTCGGATATCGCCAATACGACGGTCGGCAAGTTCGCCAATATCGCCGCGATGACGCGGATCGGGCCGACCGATCACCCCTGGCGCAACGCCTCGCTGCACCATTTCCTCTATCGCAGTTCGTATTACTGGGAGGATGCCGAGGACGACCCTGCCTTCTTTGCCGCCCGGCAGGCCCGGCGCACCGTGATCGGGCCGGACACCTGGCTGGGCCACGGCGTCATCGTCAAGCCGGAGGTGACCATCGGCGCGGGCGCCATCATCGCCTCGGGCGCGGTGGTGACCAAGGACGTGCCCCCCTACATGATCATGGCCGGACTGCCCGCCACACCCCTGCGGCCGCGCTATGCCCCCGGCGTGGGCGACAGGATGCTGGAGCTCGCCTGGTGGGACTGGGACCACGCGCGCCTGCGCGCCGCGCTGCCGGATTTCCGCGCCATGCCGGCCGAGGCCTTCCTGGAGAAATACGGCTGAAAGGCCGTCACAAAAGCTCTACCCCCCTGTCATGCCTGCGTCACGCAAGAGGGCCAGAAGGCAGTCGCAACAGACTGGATGCGCCATGAGCCTTTTGACCGACCGCCGCGCCCTGATGGGGCTTCTGGCCCGCGCCGCCCCCGACCGGCTTGCCGCCCTGGCAGGCCCCCTGCCCGAAGCCATCGAGCTGCGCCCCGCCCAGACCGGGACCGTCATGGTCCAGGGCCGGATCGGCGGCACCGGCGCGGCTTTCAAAATGGGCGAGATGGTGGTGACGCGCTGCAGCGTGCAGGTCGCGGGCATCGCGGGCCATGCCCATGTGCAGGGCCGCGACAAGGCCCATGCCCGGACCGCGGCCGTGCTGGATGCGATGTGGCAGGCCGATCCGGCGCGGATCGCGGCCCTGCTGGCGCCGCTCGCCGCCGAAGAGACCGCCCGCCGCCAGACCCGCGCCGCCAAGGCCGCCGCCACCCGTGTCGAATTCTTCACCCTTGTCCGTGGAGAGGATCAATGAGCGCTCTCACCGGAGGTTTCACCTCCCCCGCCCCGCAAGCCGCCCGCGCCTTTCGCCTCGCCCTGATGGCCCTGTCCCGACCCGGCCGGATCGAGACCGTCTCGGGCGCCACCGGCCCCGCGCCCTTGTCGGCGGCGGCGGCCACGCTTCTGCTGGTCCTGGCCGACCGCGACACGCCGATTTTCCTCGGCGCCGGGCATGACGGAACGGACGTTCGGGAATGGATCGCCTTCCACATCGGCGCCCCCCTCGTGCCGCCCGAAGCCGCCATGCTGGCCGTCGGCACCTGGCCCGACCTGCCGCTGTCACGCTTTCCCATCGGCCTGCCGGACTATCCCGACCGCTCTGCCACGTTGATCGTGGAAAGCCCCGCGATCAGTGCCGAGGGCCCCCGTCTGACCGGCCCCGGAATCGCGGGGGAGGCCCGGCTCTCGCTGCCAGAGGTTAACGCCTTCCGCGCCAACCGGATGCTTTACCCGCAAGGCCTGGACTTCTTTTTCACCGCAGGCGACCGGCTCGCCGCGCTGCCCCGTTCGACGCAAGTGGAGAGCGCCTGATGTATGTCGCCGTCAAAGGGGGCGAGCGCGCCATCGACGCGGCCCATGCCTGGCTGGCCGAAGAACGCCGCGGCGATCCTGCCATTCCCGAACTTTCGGTCGCCCAGATCCGCAGCCAGCTGACGCTGGCCGTCAACCGCGTGATGACGGAAGGCGCGCTCTATGATCCCGACCTCGCGGCGCTGGCGATCAAGCAGGCGCGGGGCGATCTGATCGAGGCGATCTTCCTGCTGCGCGCCTATCGCACGACCCTTCCGCGGCTGGGAACCTCGCAGCCGCTGGAGACTGCGAAGATGCAGGTCTCGCGCCGGATTTCCGCGACTTTCAAGGACTTGCCCGGCGGGCAGGTTCTGGGGCCGACCTTCGATTACACCCACCGGCTCTTGGACTTCGCGCTGATGGCCGAAGGCGAGATGCCCGCCGCGCCCACCGCCCCCGTCCGCGACGATCCGGTGCCCCATGTCATGGGCCTTCTGGACCGCGACGGGCTGATCGAGCCCGCGCCCGAGGGTGGCACCCCCGCCGACCTGACCCGCGCGCCGCTGGAATTCCCCGCCGACCGTGCGCTGCGCCTGCAATCCATCGCGCGGGGCGACGAGGGCTTCCTGCTCGGCCTCGCCTATTCCACCCAGCGCGGATACGGGCGCACCCATGCTTTCGTCGGCGAGCTGCGCATCGGCACCGTGGCGGTCGAGATGGAGATTCCCGAACTCGGGTTCGCTGTGGAAATCGGCGAGATCGAGGTTTCCGAATGCGAGACCGTTAACCAGTTCAAGGGCAGCAAGACCGAGCCGCCGCAGTTCACCCGCGGCTATGGCCTGGTCTTCGGCCAGAACGAAAGGAAGGCGCTTTCGGTGTCCTTGGTCGACCGCGCCTTGCGCTGGCAAGAGCTGGGCGAGGATTTCGTCGGCGCCCCGGCGCAGGACGAGGAATTCGTGCTTTCGCATTGCGACAACGTGCAGGCGACGGGCTTTCTGGAGCATATCAAACTGCCGCATTACGTCGATTTCCAGGCCGAGCTGGAGCTGATCCGCCGCCTGCGGCGCGAGGCTCTGCAGGAGGCTGCCGAATGAGTTTCAACTTCGCTTACCTGGACGAAGAGACCAAGCGCATGATCCGCCGCGCCATCCTCAAAGCGGTGGCCATTCCTGGCTATCAGGTG
>CAMFIX010000421.1 GCA_945952425.1 uncultured Pseudorhodobacter sp.
AGTGCCGTTTCGGACATGGCAGGGACGGGGCGGCGCATGTTAGCCCTGCCGGGTAGCCCTCGCCCGGAAAGCCCCGATGACCGTGACCGCCGCCCCGACGCCGACCAGCGCCCTCACGGCGAATCTCGTCTGCATGGCCTCGATGATGATCTGGGCCGCGGGCCTGCCTGCCGCCGATCTCGTCATCCCGCTTCTGCCCTCCGAACAGCTGGCGGCGCTGCGCATGGCGCTGGCGGCGCTGGCGCTCTTGCCGATCTGGGCGCTGGTCGAGGGGCCGGGCGCCATGGCGCGTGTCAACTGGCTGAAGGGCATCGCCGTGGGTTCGCTGATCGGCATCGGCGCCTGGTGCCTGATCCTGGGCCAGGCGCGGGGCGGGGCGGTCACCGCCGCCGTGATCTCGGCCACGCTGCCCGTGGTCGGCATGAGGCTGGAGATCCTGCTGGACGGGCGCAAGATCACCCGGGCGCTGGTGATCGGCATCGCCTTGTCGCTGGCGGGGGGGCTTGCGGCGCTGGACTGGACGGGCGGGGTCTCGCTGGGGCTGGGGGCCGCCTTCTGCTTTGCCTCGGTCGTGGTCTTCACCATCGGCTCGCGGCTGACCGTCACCGCCTTTCCGGCCCTGTCGCCCCTGGGGCGCACCGCCCTGACGCTGGCGGGCGCCGCCATCGCCACGGCCGCGGTCGCAGGCGCCCAGGTCGGGCTCGGCACGCCGCCGCCGTCCTTTGCCAACTGGGGCTGGCCCGAGGTGCTGGCGATCCTCGCCTTCTCGGTCGGCTCGCTGGCCATCAGCCAGGTCTTGTGGATCATGTCGGTCGAGCGGCTGGGCATCGGCATCTCGGCCCTGCATATCAACGCGGCGCCCTTCTATGTCATGGTGATCCTCTTCGCCATGGGCCGCGGCTGGAGCTGGACGCAGGCGGGCGCCGCGGCGCTGGTGGGCCTGGGCGTCCTGATCGCGCAGGGCGTCATCGGAGGACGGAAATGATTACGCTGCACCAATCCCCGACCGAACCCGGCTTTGTCCAGAACCCCTATCCGTTCTACGAGACCGCCCGCGCCCATGGACCCTTCTTCCGCTGGGCCGATTACGACCTCGTCTGCACCGGCAATGCGGCGGCGGTGAATGCCATCTTCCGCGACCGCCGCTTCGGCCGCGAAGTGCCGCCGGAAAAAGCCCTGCCCATCCCCGCGCATCTGGCGCCCTTCTACGCCGTCGAGGCGCATTCGATGCTGGAGCTGGAGCCGCCGCGCCACACCCGCCTGCGCTCCCTGGTGCTGCGCGCCTTCACCTCGCGCCGGATCGAGGGCCTGCGCCCCGAGGTCGAGACCCTGACCCACCAGCTGATCGACGCCTTCCCCGCGGGGCCCTTCGACCTCCTGGAAACCTTCGCCCAGAAGCTGCCGGTCATCATCATCGCGCGGCTTCTGGGGGTGCCCGAAGAGATGGCGCCCGACCTCTTGCGCTGGTCGAATGCGATGGTGGGCATGTATATGGCCGGCCGCGACCGTGCCCGCGAAGACCGCGCCATCGCCGCCACCGAGGCCTTCGTCGCCTTCATGCGCGGTTATGTCGAGGCCCGCCGCGGCGATCCGCGCGACGACCTGATCACCTCGCTGATCCAGGCCGAGGAAGCCGGAGAGCGTCTGACGACCGACGAGCTGATCACCACCTGCATCCTGCTGCTGAACGCCGGGCACGAGGCCACGGTGCATACGATCGGCAACGGGGTGAAGGCGCTGCTGGAGACCGGCCAGCCGCTCGGCGACCCCGAGCGCGGCACCGAGGAGATCCTGCGCCACGATCCGGCGCTGCACATGTTCACCCGCTGGGCCTATGAGGATATCGAGGTCATGGGTGTGCAGTTCCACCGCGGCGACCAGGTGGGGCTGCTGCTGGCCGCCGCCAACCGCGATCCGGGCGTCTGGGACGACCCCGCCCGCTTCGACCCGACCCGGGTGCCGAAACCCATCGCGAGCTTCGGCGCCGGGCTGCATTTCTGCGTGGGCGCTCCCTTGGCGCGGCTGGAGCTGCAGGCGGCGCTGCCGATCCTGATGGACAGGCTCCCCGGTCTGCGGCTGGAGGGGCAGCCGGATTATGCCGATGTCTACCACTTCCACGGGCTGAAGCGGCTGATGGTCAGGGCATGACGGGCCGCCGCTCGACCACCCGCGCCAGGCCCCAGACCAGCACGACCACCATCGACAGCGCCAGCGCCGCCGCGACGAAAGCGGCGCGCAGGCCGAAGGTGCCCGCGATCAGGCCAAGCCCCGGCGGGCCGATGAAATAGCCCGAATAGCCCAGCATCGTCGCGGCCTGGATGGCGCGCGCCCGCGCCTCGGGCGCCACCAGCGCGCCGATCAGCGTGAAGGCCGTGGGCGAGATGACCGAAGACCCCATCCCCATGATGACGAACCCCGCATAGGCGACCCAGGGGCTCGGCGCCGCAGCGATGACCAGCGCCCCGCAGGACGAGACGAATGCGCCCAGGATCAAGAGCCTGCCGGCGCCGACCCGTGCCACCAGCCCATGCCCCGCGATCCGCGCAACGCCCATGGTCAGCGCCAAAAGCGCAGGCGCCGCCGAGCCGAAGGCCGGCGTGCCGCCCAGGGTCTTCTCGATATGCAGGGCCGACCAGTATTCGGCGGCATTCTCGGTCAGGAAGGCGATCAGCACGATCCCCCCGCCGACCAGCGGCACGAGGCCAAGCCGCCCCGCCCCGGCGCGGCGGATGAGGCCCTCGATCCGCACCCCCTCGAAGGCGATCAGCGCGACGAGCCCGGCCGCCAGCCCCATGGCCAGCATGACGCCGCCTGGCGCGGTGCCGAGGCTGCGCAAGCCGCCGGTGCCGAGCGCGCCCGCCGCATAGCCGAAGGAATAGGCGGCATGGGCCAGCGTCATCAGAGGACGCCCCCCGGCCTCCAGCGCCGCGATCCGGGCGTTCATCAGCACATCGACCGCCCCGGTCGAGGCGCCGCAGGCGATCATCGCCAGGGGAAAGAGATACCAGGTCGCCACCTGCCCCGGCAGCAGGAAAGCCCCCGCCATGGCCAGCACCATGACCGGCAGGGCCACGCGCCCCAGGGCCTGCGCGATGCGCCCGGCCAGCGCCATGGCGATCAGCGCCGAAAGCGGCGTCATCAGCATCAGCTGGCCAAGCCGCGTCTCGTCGACGCCGAGCATGGCCTTGATGTCGGGCAGATCGGCGCCATAGGCGCCCCAGAGAATGCCCATGGCAAAGAAGGCCGCAAGCGGCGCACGGGCGCGGATCAGGTCGGGGGCAAGGCGGGAGAGGACGGTCATGGCCGGGACGATAAGCGAGGCCGCGCCCCCCGCCCCGCCTCGGCCCGACATGCGAGGTCGCGGTAGGGGCCCCGCCGCCTGCCCCCGGCGCCTTGGACCCCATCCGCAGGCTCTGCCGACTTGGCCTGGGGCTCCC
>CAMFIX010000422.1 GCA_945952425.1 uncultured Pseudorhodobacter sp.
GGTCTCTCCTTGGTCGGTCTGGGTCGGGCTGGCGACCGCAGGGATGGGATCGTCGGGCTTGGAGCCGCTGCAGTGCGGCAGGTTGCGGGACGCCGTCGCCGCGGTGCCTGTCTGGCATCTGGCGGGGCTATAAGTGTTTTTATCTACCAGCATTGTCGTGTATTCAAGGAAAAAATAACGGCTTTGTCTGTCGTGATTGTAGAAAAATATTCTCCTTAATCGGAGCTTGCGAAAAGGCCATGCCCTTTCGCGGAAAGGACAATCGCCGCGCGAGCCGGGGGAGTGGGCAACGGTGTTCTGAAAAAGCGACGAAGGACGGAACGCCAATCTCCGCACGAGGGGGAGGGCCCGCAAGGCACCCCCCGATTCCGCCGCAGCGCAGCGGGGATTCGGAGGGGAGGGGCGACGATTCGGCCGGAAGGGCGGGGGAGCGTGAAGGTCAGGCGCTTGGGAGGGAGCGCGGCTGCGCGCCGAAGGCAGGACCACAACGCCTCATGCCGCACGCAACGAGGAAGGACCGCCCTCCGCTGCCGAATCCTCCGGGCAACACCGCGAGGCCTCGCGCGAAGAGGTTTGCGGTGAAGGCAGACCAAAAGGACCGACGCAGCAGCCGCGGACCCGCGGCGCAGCGGCCATTCACGCAAAACCGCCCCCCGTTTGTGGCCCATGGCCTGCCCCGATTGCCGAGAAGCGGGGCCCCATGGCCCCTCCCCGCACGTGGCGTGTAGAGGGCGGCGCTTGGTGGGAGTTCGGAGCGCGGCTGCCCCCTTCCCGCGCCTGGCGTTCAGCCCCAGTCCTGTCCCCTGCCCTGTCGGAACAAGGAGCAAGCCCCGGAAGGCTGGCAGCCCAGCCCCCAGGCCTCAGCCCAACGGCAACAACCGCCCGCCACGCCTCGGCGGATCGAGACGCCCTATTCCGCCAACCCCTCTTCCTCCAGAAGCGAGCGGCCTGCGCGGTCCTCGATCTCGATGACCCAGAGGTCGCGGTCGCGGCTGCGTTCGCGGCTGAGGACAGCATCCACCGCCTCCTCTTCGCCCTCGGCCAGCACGTCCCACACCCGCCGGTCGGCCGCAAAGTCGAAGCGACGCTGCATCGCCCGCGCCCGGCCGTCCAGCGTGGCCACCTTGACCACCACCGCCCCCGCCGTCGCATCGCCCTTCTGCACGACATAGGCCGGCACTGCCGCCAGCCGCAGCCGCGCCAGGTAAGCCGCCACCCAAACGCCCGATGCAAGCCGTGGCTCCATCCTCGCCTCTTTCATACTTGCACAAATATCCCGGGGGGTGAGGCCGCAGGCCAAGGGGGGCAGCGCCCCCCTGCCCGGTCAGCCTTCCGGATTGCCGTCCTTGAACTCCAGCCCCATCTCGGCATAGCGCTCGGGCTCTTCCAGCCAGTTCGGCCGCACCTTGACCTCGAGGAACAGATGCACCTTCCGGCCGAGGAACTCCGCGATTTCCGCCCGTGCGGCCGAGCCCACCGCCTTGATCGTCTCGCCCTTCGCCCCCAGCACGATGCCCTTGTGGCCGTCGCGCGCCACGTAGACCACCTGGTCGATCCGCGCCGAGCCGTCCTGCTGGTCGACCCAGTTGATCGTTTCGACCGTCAGCTGGTAGGGCAGCTCTTCATGCAGCCGCAGGGTCAGCTTTTCGCGCGTCATCTCGGCGGCGATCATGCGCATCGGCAGGTCGGCGAGCTGGTCTTCGGGGTAATACCACGGGCCCTCGGGCATCTGCCCCGCCAGCCAGTCGCGCAGCTTTTCCACGCCGTAACCCTTCTCGGCCGAGATCATGAAGGTCTCGACGAAGGGGAAGGCCTCGTTGGCCTTCTGCGCAAGCGCCAGAAGATGCTCGGCCTGGATGCGGTCGATCTTGTTGATCGCCAAAGCGATCCGCGCGCCTTGCGGGAACTTTTCCTTCAGGTTGTCGATGATGGCCATGGCACCCTCGGTCAGCCCGCGCTGCGCCTCGATCAGCATGACGACGACATCGGCGTCCATCGCCCCGCCCCAGGCCGCTGCGACCATCGAGCGATCCAGCCGCCGCCGCGGCCGGAAGATGCCGGGCGTATCGACGAAGACGATCTGCGCTTGCCCCGCCATGGCGACCCCGCGGATGCGGGTGCGCGTCGTCTGCACCTTGTGCGTGACGATCGAGACCTTGGCCCCCACCATGCGGTTCAACAGCGTCGACTTGCCCGCATTGGGCTCGCCGATCAAAGCCACGAATCCGGCGCGGGTGGGGGTGTCGTCCGTCATGCAGGTCTCCTTTGCGCCGTGATAGACGCTTTCGCGGCAAGGGGCCAGTGGGCTCAGCCGCCCTGGACCTGCGCCAGCAGCGCGCGGGCTGCCGACTGTTCGGCCACGCGCTTGGAGCCCGCCTTGGCCTCTGCCGACTGACCCGTGGCGAGGGTGACGCGCACGGTGAACATCGGCTGGTGGTCGGGGCCTTCGCGGCCGGTTTCCTCGTAGACCGGCGGGGCCATGCCGCGGGCTTGCGCCCATTCCTGCAGCGAGGTCTTGGGGTCGCGGGCATCGGCCTCGACCGCGGCGATCCGCCCGCCCCAAAGCCGCAGGATCAGCGCCCGCGCGGCCTCGAACCCGCCGTCGAGATAGACGGCGGCGATCACCGCCTCCATCGCGTCGCCCAGCAGCGCCTCTTTCTTGCGCCCGCCCGAGATCATCTCGGACCGGCCGAGTTTCAAGACCTCGCCCAGGCCGCAATCGCGGGCCACTTCGGCGCAGGTCTCCTTGCGGACGAGGGCGTTGAAACGCGGCGCCAGCTGGCCCTCGGCGGCCTGCTTGTCGGCCCCCAAAAGCGCTTCGGCCATCACCAGCCCCAGAACCCGGTCGCCCAGGAACTCCAGCCGCTGGTTGTCCGACCTTGTCGGCGAGGACATCGACGCATGGGTCAGCGCCTGCACCAAAAGCGCAGGCTGGCGGAAGGCGTGACCGATGCGCGCCGAAAAGGCGGTGATGTCGGCCGCGACCTTCACGCCCCTGCCCTCATTCAATGGCCTTGAAGAACCGATCCGCGCGCCAGGTCCAGACCTCGAACAGCGACGAGCCCGCCGAGGAGAAGATCACCCGGTCGGCCCGCCCGATCAGGTTTTCCGCCGGGACATAGCCCACGCCGCCGGCATTCTGGCTGTAGCGGCTGTCCATCGAATTGTCGCGGTTGTCGCCCATGAAGAAATACATCCCCTCGGGCACGGTGAAAATATCGGTGTTGTCGGCATAGCCGTTCACGTCGATGTTCAGCACGTCATGCTTCACGCCATTAGGCAGCGTCTCGATGGAGCGTTCCTTCTCGCAAACCCCACCCACGCCGACCGGAGCGTTGGAACAGCGCGGGGTGTTTTCCATCGACCCTTGCGGCTCGAACACCTCTTTGACTGTCTCTTATACACATCTGACGCTGCCGACGATATGCAGTGT
>CAMFIX010000423.1 GCA_945952425.1 uncultured Pseudorhodobacter sp.
CAGCCAGACCACGACCAGCGCGCTTTGCCGGTCGAGCGAGATGAACTCATGCCCCGCAAGCAGCAGCGCCAGCCCGTAGCCCGCCAGCGCCCAGCGGTCGCCCCGCGGCGTCACGGCCAACAGCACCGGCGCCGCGACCAGCCCCACGACCAGCGCCGCCTGGGCCACCAGAAGCCCGACCCCCGCCCGCCCCGCGACCGCCAGCCGCAAGCGCGGCGCGGCGGGCCGGTCGGTCAGCGCCGCCAGTTCCCATGCCATCAGGGCAAAGATCGCGGTGGTCATGGCGACGAAGACCCAGCCCCCGGCCCAGACCGACAGGATGCCCAAACCCGCCAGCACCAGCCCCGAGACGAGCCGCACCGACAGATCGGCCCATCGCCCTGATGTCATGCTGAAGCCACCCCGCCGAAACGCCGCTCGCGGTTGCCGAAGCGCGCGACGATGCGGCCAAGCTCTTCGGGCGTGAAATCGGGCCAGAGCGTCGGGGTGAATTCATATTCCGCATAAGCGGCGGCCCAGGGCAGGAAGTTCGAGGTCCGCGTCTCGCCGCTGGTGCGGATCACGAGGTCGGGGTCGGGGAGTGCGGCGGTGTCGAGCCGCGCCGAGATCAGCGCCTCGGTGACGGCCGCGGGGTCAAGACGCCCCGCCGCCGCATCGGCCGCGATGCCCGCGATGGCGCGGCGCAACTCATCCCGCCCGCCGTAGTTGATCGCGATGGTCAGGTTCAGGCGGGAATAGACGGAGGTCCGCGCCTCGATCCCCGCCATCAGCTTCTGCAGCCTTGCGTCCAGGCGGCTTCGGTCGCCGATGAACCGCATCCGCACCGATTCCGCGGCCAGCCGGTCGGCCTGGTCCTCGATATAGCGGGCAAACAGCGACATGAGACCGAGGACTTCCTCGGTCGAGCGCTTCCAGTTCTCGGTCGAAAAGGCATAGATCGTCAGCCACTTGATGCCCAGATCGGGGGCGCAGCGGACGATCTCCTTGACCCGTTCGGCGCCCTTGCGGTGCCCCACCAGCCGCGGCCAGCCCTTGTTGGTGGCCCAGCGGCCATTGCCATCCATGATGATGGCGACATGTTCGGCGGGGCGCGGGCTGCTCACGGGGCTTAAACCTGCATGATCTCGGCGGATTTCGTGGCCAGCATCTGGTCGATCACGGCGATGGCCTTGTCGGTCATCTCTTGCACCTCGTCGGCCCACATCTTCTGGTCGTCCTCGCCCATGCCGGCGGATTTGGCCTTCTTGATCTGGTCGTTGCCGTCGCGGCGGATGTTGCGGACGGCGACCTTGGCATGTTCGGCATATTGGGAGGCGACCTTGGTCAGCTCTTTGCGGCGCTGTTCGTTGAGCTCGGGGATCGGCAGGCGGCTCAGCGGCCCGTCGGTGACCGGGTTGATGCCCAGCCCCGATTCCCGGATCGCCTTTTCGACCTTGGAGATCATGCCCTTGTCCCAGACGTTGATGACCACCATCCGCGGCTCGGGGACGTTGATCGTGCCCAGCTGGTTGATCGGCGTCATCTGGCCATAGGCATCGACCTGGATCGGATCGACCATCGAGGCCGAGGCCCGCCCGGTGCGCAGGCTGGCGAATTCGTTCTTCAGCGCGTTCAACGCCCCATCCATCCGGCGCTGCAGCGCATCCGTGTCGATTTCCAGATCGTCCTGGGCCATTTTGTCCTCATGCTTTGCCCCTCTGAAGGGGGGATTGCGCCTTCTATAGGCGAAAGCGCCGGGCAGGTATAGCCGGGGTTAACCGCCAACCTTGGTATAGGTGCCGCGGCCGGAGAGGATCGCGCGGAAGCCGCCGGGCTCGTCCAAGGAGAAGACCACGATCGGCAGCTTGTTGTCGCGGGCCAGCGCGATGGCGGTGGCATCCATCACGCCGAGGCTCTTTTCCAGACATTCGTCGTAAGAGACCGTGTCGTAGCGTTTCGCATCGGCGTGTTTCTTGGGGTCTTTGTCATAGACGCCATCGACCTTGGTGCCTTTGAAGACCGCCTGGCAGGCCATCTCGTTGGCGCGCAGCGTCGCGGCGGTGTCGGTGGTGAAATAGGGGTTGCCGGTGCCCGCGGCAAAGATGCAGACGCGCTTCTTCTCCAGGTGGCGAACGGCGCGGCGGCGGATGTAGGGTTCGCAGACCTGGTCCATCGGGATGGCGCTGATGACCCGGGTGAAGACCCCCAGCGATTCGAGCGCGGCCTGCATGGCGAGCGCGTTCATGACGGTGGCGAGCATGCCCATATAATCGGCCGTCGTCCGCTCCATCCCCTGGGCCGAGCCCTGCAGCCCGCGGAATATGTTGCCGCCGCCGATCACCATGCAGATTTCGACGCCGAGCTCACGGACCGACTTCACCTCTTCGGCGATGCGCTGGACGGTCGGGGGGTGCAGGCCGAAGCCCTGGTCGCCCATCAGGGCCTCGCCCGAGATCTTCAGCATGACGCGGTTGTAAGCGATCTTCGGTTCGGTGTCGGTCATCTGGCGCGCGCCCCTGGTTGGATTTCGGCGCAAAATGGGCCAAAACGCCGGGAGGTTCAATCCTGCGGGACGGGCGAACGGGGGCCAGCCCCCGAACCCCCGGGATATTTTCGCAAGTATGAAAGGGGCAAGGGAGCCGGGATGAGGCCGCTGGCGGGGATTTCGCGCGAATTGCCGGTGCTGATCGCGGGGCCGACGGCCTCGGGAAAGTCGGCGCTGGCCTTGGAGTTGGCGGCGCGGGATGGGCGGGTCGTGGTCAATGCCGATGCGCTGCAGGTCTATTCCATGTGGCGGGTGCTGACGGCGCGGCCGAGCGCGGAGGAGGAGGCGGCGGCCCCCCATGCGCTTTACGGCCATGTCGGGCGGCAGGACTATTCGGTGGGAGCCTGGTTGCGGGAGGTGCAGGCTCTGCTGAACAAGCCCGTGGCGATTGTCGGCGGCACCGGGCTTTACTTCATGGCGCTGACCGAGGGGTTGGCCGATGTGCCCCCCATCCCGCCCGAAATCCGCGCCGCGGCCGATGCCCTGCGCCAGGGCGGCGGATTGGCGGAAATGGTGTCGGCGCTGGACCCCGAGACGAGGGCGAAAACCGACCTCAGGAACCCGATGCGGGTGCAGCGCGCCTGGGAGGTTTTGCGCGCCACAGGGCGCGGGCTGGCCTGGTGGCAGGGGCAAGGGGCCGCGCCGATGCTGCCGGGGGCGCGGGCCGAGCGGCTGGTTTTCACGCCCTCCACCCCCTGGCTCGATGCGCGGATCGCCGCTCGCTTTTCCGTGATGTTGGAGGCGGGCGCGTTGGAGGAGGCCCGGGCCGCCCTGCCCCATTGGGCGCCCGCCGCCCCCTGGGCCCGGGCCATCGGGGCGCCGGAACTGGTGGCGCATCTGCGGGGCGAGAGCACGCTGGAAGAGGCTCGCCTCGCCGCCGTCCTCGCCAGCCGACAATATG
>CAMFIX010000424.1 GCA_945952425.1 uncultured Pseudorhodobacter sp.
GGAACGAGTGCCCACCATCGCGTGGAATAGGCGCCCAACTTCCGTGGAATGCGCATCCCAGATGACTTGGGTATCGACGTTCCAGCAGGGCAGGGCGGCCTTCGCCGCCTTGATCAGATCGCCCCAAGGCGTGCGGTGGACGTTGGATGCAGCCCCGATTTCGATCTTCCCGGCGAACATCATTTTGTTCTTAGAATCTCTAAATAGTGATGTGTCAGACTTGGCCGACACATCATTTGGGTCTGGTACAGGTTTATCCACAGCACCAAATCGGAACAGCCAGGGCGCGAACTTGCCGTTGGGCTTCCAGCGAACAAGCCGCAGGGGCGAAGCCTCCAGCTCAGACAAAAGCTCGGACAGATACTGACGCGAGACGCCCGTTTTCGAGGCCAACTCGGCCAGAGTGAAGGCGGCGGTTCCACGCTCGAGCCCGTTGTAGCCGTCTTGCCAGGCGATGCCGTCGAGGATGATGGTGGCAAGCTTGTGTGCCGAAGTTGAAACTTCGGTCTCCACGATGCGGCGCAGGATGGCGCCAGTCGTCAGTTCCATATTTGGTCGTCCTTCTTCCAAGGACGCCAGACCGTCGGGCAACAAAAAATTGTTCCAGCAATGCAGTTGCCGGTTGAACGGATCCGAAGCTCGCGCTAAATTCCTTGTGCTACGAAGGATTTAGGGCGGCGTCGGATCTTTGGTCTGGCGTCGTTTTCTTTTCTGGGGTTGGGTTTCTTTCGGGGTTGATCAGGGTTGTGTCGGTGAGGCGGATAGAGCCTCAGTACCGGACCTCTTCGAAGCCGTAGGTGCCCTCGTAATCCTTCCAGTCCACGAAGACGCTGCGGAAGAAGTAGGAACTGCAGCCGCCCGGTGGCGCGAAACCCGAGGCATCTGGCATGGAGCTGACAGGGGCGCGGGCCCAGCTGTACTCGCCCTGCGACCCATAGGTCCCGAGGAGCAGGTAGTCCGTCCGGTTGCAGTCACCGTCATGGTTGCGGTTCTGCGAATAGCTGATCTGGTAGACATGGATCGACCGGACGAAGTCATAGGCTGGGTCGGAGATGTCGATGTCGGCCTGGTCCATGACGAGCAGGGGTGCCAGCGGCAGGGCAGGGGGCATCGAGATCAGCGGCGCCCGGTTGTTCCGGAAGGCGATGTCAAGAAGGTGCTCGACTGGCGCGATTCGTCGCGCCACGGCGTGCATGGGGCAGTTCCAGATTTGCAGCGGCGGCTCGACGGGCCAGGGCGTGATCCGCGCGATGAAGACGGCGCGGGCCTGAGCGCATTCAACCGAGGCCGGCCAGCCGCCGGCAAGGCAAAGCAGGATCGCACAGTCGACCGGATAGGCGGCCGCAGGCGCGGCGAAGGCCAGGCTCGCGGTCGTCGCGAGGGCTGCGAGGCTGAGAGGTCGGTTCATCAAATACTCCTTTTGCGGGAATGAGAGGGAAGTCCGGGAAGGGAGGAGGGTCAGTTCTTCTTGCCGATCCCAAGGGTCTGGTAGTCGGCGAGGACGTCGTTGACTTCGGCGATGGTGGCGGCGCGGGTCTCGTCGATGCAGCGCAGATAGGCCTGTGCCTCATCGAAGTAAGTCGAATATTCCGCAGCGATTTCAGCGTGGTACTCGGTGCGGGTCGCGGGGTCGGTGACCCGCTCCGGGGGAATGGGTGCCAGACATTCGGCATGAGCCCCAAGCCCGTAGAACAGGGCGAGAGTAGGGCCAAGAACGCATAAAGTCGGGGTTGGGGGGAGGACAGGCATGGTGACTCGGGGCAACGACAACGGATGGTTTAAATTTCATTAGATATCTATTGACGCAATAGGATTCTAACGGTAGCGATGCCCACAGGTTGCGCGGAGAAAGGTTTCTCAGCCGCGCGACATGCACTAAGAAGGTTCCGAACAATGTCGTTTCGGAGCGTGCTGAGCCATGAGGACCTATACCCCTGTGATTTTGCAGGCCGCATTAAAGGAAGCCCTGAAGGACGGCGGGATCGTCGAAGCCCATTGTACGGAGGATGCAAAGAAGATCGGCAGCGCCTGGACCGGGAGCTGGACCATCTATCTGTTGGCCGAGGGCGAAAGGGTCGCTCTGGTCAATCACCGCGCCCTCCAGCCGCGAGAGTTCAAGACCATTGGCGGTCTCGTCTCTTTGGCCGTCGAATTGGGTCTTGAGGCGGCCAACGTTCCTCTCAGAAAGGGCACGTCGGTGAACTGGACCCATGGCACGGAGGGGACTTCTCAGAGCTAGCCTGATCCTCGCGGGTCTGAACCTGGCACCGGTCTCGGCCCAGGTGATCGACCTCGAGGCTGGGGCGAGCGATCTCCGCGTCCAGTCCGGAGTTCTCGACTTTGGCAAAGATATCCCCGTGCGGACGCCGCGCGGGCAGGATGAACCGGAAGGTGAGCCAAGTTCCGAGCCCGATGCGCAGGTCTGGCGCGCATCATACGGTCCAGCTTCCAAGCTGCATGGACCGAAGGGCAGCGACGAGGTCGAAGATCTCGTGCTCAATGTCGGCGAAGACTTTCTCCGCGATCCCGGACTGAAGGCCGCAGGGCTTTCCGGGACGGAATGGCTGGCGCTCTTCCGCGCCAATATCGCGGTGGAATCGGGCTTCAACCCGGAAGCACTCTCGCCAGTTGGGGCCATCGGCCTTGGTCAGTTGATGCCCGACACGGCGGCCGCGCTTGGCGTCGATCCCTATGACAGCGAGGAGAATCTGCGCGGCTCGGCCCGCTATCTTCTCGCGCAACTCTCTACCTTCGGGTCCGCCGATCTGGCGCTTGCCGCCTACAATGCGGGTCCCGAGGCCGTCGTCAAATATGGCGGCATCCCCCCTTATGCCGAGACCATGTCCCATGTGGACAAGGTCCTTCGGCTCACTTCCTCAACCCTGATCCCGGAGTGATGTTCATGTCCCGATTTTACCCGGCGGCCTCGCTGCCGCGCCTGTCATTGCGCGCCGTTCTGACCGCACTGCCCATTGTTCTCGTCTGCGCCGCACCCGCCTTGGCGCAGGACCTCGATCCGGTCCAGAACATGCTGCAAACGGTCGTCGATGCGCTGACCGGCCCGATCGGTCGGCTGATCGCCATCCTGGCTGTGGTGGCTGCGGGGTACATGATGTTCACCGGCCGGCTGAACTGGCCCCTCTTCCTCGCGATCTTCTTCGGCGTGGTGCTGGTCTTCTCGGCCGCCACGATCATCGACGGCTTCGCGGCTCCGTAAAGCAGGGCCTCGTAACAGAAGGACCTCACCGGAGGGCGGGACAATTCCAGTGCCCATGACCCGCCTTCCGGTCCTCGCTGACCAACTCCGGATCACCCAATGCATGACGCGCCCCTGTTTCTCGGCCTCACCCGGCCGCCGAAGATCTTCGGCCTGCCGATCGGCTATTTCGTGAGCCTGATGCTGG
>CAMFIX010000425.1 GCA_945952425.1 uncultured Pseudorhodobacter sp.
ACGCAGAACCTCTTCGACGTCAGAGAACCGCGGCCTCACATGGTGCGGCGTATTCTGGCGCCCGACCTCGATGCAGATGTTCGGCGGGTGGCGGTGCAGGTTGGCAACCAGAACCTCGCGGATCAGCTGGAAGAAGTAATTGTCCTGGTCGACCACGGCCTTGATACGCCCGGCCATCGGACCGATGAAGCCATAGGCCATGAAGACGCCCATGAACGTCCCGACAAGGGCGCCGCCGATCATGCCGCCGAGGATCTCCGGCGGCTGGTCGATCGAGGCCATGGTCTTGATGACGCCCAGAACGGCGGCGACGATGCCGATGGCGGGCATGGCATCGGCCACCGATTGCAGGGCATGGCTGCCGTGCAGCGCGTGGTGATGCGCCTCTTCCATCCGCTTGTCGAGCACTTCCTCGACCTGGTGGGGATCGTCGTAATTCATCGAGGCGGCGCGCAACGTGTCGCAGATCAGCTCGACCGCGTCATGGTCATGCTGGATGCGCGGATAGCGGCCGAAAATCGCGGAACCCTCTGGATTCTCGACATGTTCTTCCAGGGCAACCGGGTTCGACCGCGCGATCCGCACGAGATCGAAGAGCAGTGCCAGAAGGTCGCGATAATCCGTCGCCTTCCACTTCGCGCCCTTGAAGACCTTGCCGATGTCCTTCAGCGTCTGCTTCACCGTCGCGATGTCGTTGCCCAGAAGGAACGAGCCGATGGCCGCGCCGCCGATCACGATCATTTCGTGGGGCAGCGCCTCCAGGATGATTTCCATCTTGCCGCCAGCCTCGACGTAACCGCCGAAGACCATGACGAAGATGATGATGATGCCGACGATGCCGATCATGGTGCTGACCCCGTTGGGTTTTCCGACCCCACCCTTGCCATGCGCGGGTTAAGGAATGCTGATCCGATCAATTCTTCGGTGCATTTGCATTACGACCGGCAAGCAGGACCGAGACCTCATAGGCCTTGTCCGGCGGCATGCCTGCCAGGATCGCCGCCGCTGAGCCCGGTTGCATCCGGCCGAGGAAACCGGCTGCGAAACTCGGCGCCATGGTCTGGAACAGGGCCGCGGCATCGGCGGGTTTCATCGCCTCGTACACCGCGGTCAGCTGGGTCAGATCCTTTTCGGAGGCGCCGTCGGCGATGGCGATGGTCTTTTTCAGCTCGTCCTCGGCCGCCTTCAGCTCGTCCATCCGCTTGGTGATCGCCTGATCGGCCAGGTTCAGCGCCGACATGCGTTGCGCCAGCGCATCCTCCTTGGCCTTGACCTGCGATTCGCGGGCCGAGAGGGCCTCGGCCAGGGCAGCGGGGGGCAGAGGGCAGTTGAGGGGGGTCGGTGTGTCATTGGCATTGCTCGCCATGGCACCGCCGACGCCGACGCCCAGCCGCAGAGCCCCGCCGCTGGCGAGGATCACGGCGAGAATCACCAGAACCCCGCGCCCCGCAGCCGGTTTGCGCAGCACAGGCGTTTTCCTGGACCCCGTCTTCGGTGAAGCGGCCTTCGGTGGAGCGGTCTTCGGTGCGGCAGGTTTCATTCGGCCGCCTCCAGATCGGGACGCGAGGCGCGGCGGCGGATGAAGCGCAGCTTGCGGTCGGGGTCATCCTCGGGTTCGGCTGCCGTGGGCGGCGGCGCGGCGTGGCGCGGCGCAGGCTCCGGCAGGTCGTGCATCGAGGCCAGGAGCAGCTCGATCCGGGCCGAGACCGCCTCGGCCCGCGTCGTCAGCCCCTCCAGGCTCGACGCCGAACCAGAGGCCGAATTTCGCGCCTTTTCCAAGGCCTTGGTCATATCGTCGACCTGCACGGACAGGACGGCGATCGCGCTGCCCATGCCGTTTTCCAGCGCGGTGAACTTCTTCAGCCGCGCGGCCAGGACATAGCAATAGATGGCCGCACCGAAACTGCCGGCTGCCAGTAGAATATCCGCGATCAGGTTCATCGCCGCCTCTCAATCCAAAACGAATTCGGTGACCAGCAGGTCACGCACATTGCCTTCGCCCGTCACGATCTGGATGCGTCGCAACATCTGCGCGCGCAGGCGGATCAGGGCATCGGGCTGTTGCAGATCGGCCTCTTCGACCGCGCGCATATAGCCATTCAGCACATCGAGGATGCGCGGCATCAACTCCTCCACCGCGGCGGAGCGGGCCTTGGCGACCTCAAGCTGCGCGGTAAAGCGCAAGTGCTTGTTGTCGGAAGGATTTCCCAGCGAGATCGTCACGGAGGGAATCGGCACGAAGGCGAAATCGGCGGCCGCTTCGGGGGCCGCGTCGGCATGGGCGGCATCGGGGTTGGCGGGGGCGAGAATCAGCCCCGACCACATGGCGTAAAACCCCCCGCCCCCCATGACGAGGAACAGGACAAGGCCGATGAGCAACGGCAATTTCGACTTCTTTTTCGGTTCCGCATCCTGCGGCGCATCGGCTTCGGCCAAGACGGGCCTCCATCTTCGTGATGGGACGAAGATAGAACGTCCGTCCTAACGTATTGTTAATACCGACTCTCCATTCTGCAGACATGCGGCAGAAGCCCTACGGAGAAAGTCTTGCAGAATCTGTTGTCGATATGGGCGGGTCTCAGCAACCGGCGTCGGGCCATCGTGATCGGGGCAACGGTCGCGATGTTTCTTGCAATCCTGGGCGTGGCGCGCATGTCCAGCCAAGGAAACATGGCGCTTCTCTTCTCCGGCCTCGACGAGGCGGCGGCCGGCGAGGTCATCGCCGCGCTCGACCAGCAGGGCGTGGCCTACAAGGTCGATGGCACGGCGATCTACGTGGACAGCGCGGTGCGCGATTCGTTGCGGATGACGCTGGCGGCGCAGGGTCTGCCCACCTCGTCCGGCTCGGGCTACGAGCTTTTGGACAATCTTTCCGGCATCGGCACCACGAGCCAGATGTTCGACGCCGCCTATTGGCGCGCCAAGGAGGGTGAGCTCGCGCGGACTTTGCTGGCCATGCCGGAGGTGCGCTCGGCCCGCGTCCATATCGCCGAGGCGCCGAATGCGCTCTTCCAGGACAAGTCGAAACCGACGGCCAGCGTGACGATCACCTCGCGTGGCACGCCCCTGACCGCCGACCAGGCCAAGGCGATCCGGCATCTCGTCTCGGGCGCCGTGGCGGGCATGTCGCCCGACGATGTCGCCGTGATCGATTCGGCTGCGGGGCTCATTCCGAACGAGGATGCCGATGGCGCCGTGAACCCCTCGGGCGATGCCCGCGCGGCCGAGATCAAGAAGAATGTCGAACGGCTGCTGGCCGCGCGCGTGGGCCCGGGCAATGCGGTGGTCGAGGTCAGCGTCGATGTCGTCACCGACCGCGAAGAGGTGACGAGCCGCACGCTCGACCCCTGTCTCTTATACACATCTGACGCTGCCGACGATATGCAGTGT
>CAMFIX010000426.1 GCA_945952425.1 uncultured Pseudorhodobacter sp.
CGGGGCTGGCCGCCGTCCTGGGCGGCACGCCCGAGCAGGTCGAAAACGCCGCCGATCGAGTAATAGGTTTCTTCCAGGATCACGTCGCCCTGGGCATCGGTGGCCTTCAGGATCATGCCATTGGCATGGCCGGGCAGGGCCGGGCCATAGTCGAAGGTCAGGTCGCGCTTGGGGTCGAAGGCCATCTCGCCCAGGCCGGGCGGGGCGATGCGGCGGGTGTCGTGGATGACGGCCAGCACCGCCTCGGCGCGGGCGGCGTCATAGGTGGCGGGCTCGAACCCCGCAAGGCCGAGGATCGTGGCGCGGTCGGTGGCATGGCCGACGCCGGTGAAGGCGAGGCTGCCATGCAGAGAGGCGCGCAAACCCTTGGCGTGAAAGGGCGAATGGCGCAAAAGCTCCAGGAACTTCGCCGCGGCGACCATCGGCCCCATCGTATGCGAAGACGACGGGCCGACGCCCACCTTGAACATGTCGAAGACGGAAAGGAACATCTCGGCCTCAGTAAGGGTCGGTGAAGAAGGTGGGCTTCAGCCCCTCGGCGGCGGCGACCTCGGCAACCGCGGGATGGCTTTCCAGCGCGACGAGAATCGGCCCGAGGTTCGGCAGGTCGGCGGGCGTCAGCCGGGCGGGATGGCCCTCGGCAAAGCCCCCCAGCCAATGGACCATCATGCCGAGGTAAAGGTTCATCACCCCCGGCCGGGTCGACAGCCAATCGGGCCTGGTCCGCCCGATCATCGCATCCAGCACCGCGAAATTCGCCTTGATCTGGGCCGCGGCATTGGCGGTGACCTCGGAGGTGTCCGAAGCCGTGCGCTCGGGGTAAAAGACTTGCAGGACAGGCGCATGCAGGTTGAAGGCGCTGAAGGCGAGCCACGACAGGAACGCGCCGCGGTCCTTCGCGTCCGGGGCAGGGGCCAGGCCCGGATGCCGGTCGGCGAGGTAAAGCAGGATCGCGGCGGTCTCAAAGACCGGGCCGTCGGGCGTCTCCAGCGCGGGGATCTTTCCCAGGGGCTGCAGCGCGCGATAGGCGGCGCTGTCCAAGGCCCCCCCGGCGCGGTCGATCTGCACCTCGCGGAAGGTGGCATCGGTCAGGCGCAGCACCATGCGCAGAACCTGGCTGGCGCTGTCGGGCCAATAGTGAAGCGTGTACATGCGGGGCTCCTTTCGGGGGAGGATAGCGGCTTTGCGGCGGATCATAGGGGCGCAAAACCGACAGATGCAGGGCTAAAACGAAGGCGGCGGATTTTTCTGGAACTGTTCCGGTTTTGTTTACCCGCGTTTAACCGTGGTCAGCGAAGGATGGGGCATCGGCCGGGGGTGATGCCCGGCATATCCAGGATGGAGATTCCAATGCGCCTTGCCGCTTTCGTCGTGATGCTGATGCCCTCGGTCGCGCTGGCCCAGGGCGCGCTGCCGCCGCAGATGATGCAGGCGGTCAAAAGCGATCCCTCGGCCTGGCTGCAGGATGTGGCGGCGCTGATTGGCTCGGCGGGGCAGGATGGCGCGGTCACGGCGGATCAGCTGGCGGTGGCGGTGGCGGTCAAGCGGGCGGCGGCGCGGGTCGCGGCGATGGAGCCGTTGATGGCGGCGGACCTGGACGGCGACGGGATGGTGACGCGCGACGAGGTGACGGGCGCGGGCCATGGGCTGGCGGCAGGGGCCCAGGCGGCGCTGCAGGCGGATTTCGCGGCGGCGGATGGCAATGGCGACGGCAAGGTGTCGAAGGCCGAGCTGGTGGCTTTGGGCGATGCGGCGGCCTTGTCGGCCATGGGTCCGGCGCGGCTGGCCGAGGTGAAGGTGCTGATGGGCTTCGACGCCGATGGCGATGGCCGCGTCACGCTGGACGAGGTGAAGGCCGGGCTGCAGGCCCTGGTCTCGTAAGGGTTTTCTCCGGGGGGTGTGATACGAGTTCTCCGGCAGGCCCACCCCCGGGGGCGGCCGGATCACAGGAAGTCGATCAGCAGCTTGACGTTCAGCACGACGATGGCCGCGGCGACGATCCAGGCCAGCGCGCCGACCCAGGCGGGCGCCACCAGCGCGCCCATGCGCTTGCGCGAGGTGGTGAAGGCGACCAGCGGGATCACGGCAAAGGACAGCTGCAGCGACAGGACGACCTGGGTGAGGATCAAGAGCTCCCCCATGCCCTCGGTGCCGTAAAGGATGGTGACCCCGGCCGCCGGCACGATGGCCAGCGCCCGGGTGATCAGCCGGCGCATCCAGGGCGCCAGGCGCAGGTGCAAAAAGCCCTCCATCACCGCCTGGCCCGCCAAGGTCGCCGTGACGGTCGAATTCAGCCCGCAGGCCAGAAGGGCCACGGCGAACAGGACGGGCGCGACACCCGCGCCAAGCAGCGGCCCGATCAGACGGTGGGCGTCGGAGAGGTCTTGCACCTCGGTCTGGCCGGCATGGTGAAAGGTCGCCGCCAGGATCAGGATCGAGGCGTTGATCGTCAGGGCGAACATCAGCGCCACGGTCGAATCGATCGTGGCAAAGCGCAAAGCCTCGCGCTTTTCGGGCAGGCTGTCGCCCCAGGCCCGGGTCTGGACGATGGCCGAATGCAGGTAAAGATTGTGCGGCATGACCGTGGCGCCGAGGATGCCGAGCGCGAGGTAAAGCATGTCGGGGTTGGTCACGATCTCGGTCGTCGGCGCAAAGCCCCGCAGCACGCCGCCCCAATCCGGATCGGCCAGGAGGATCTGGCTGAGGAACGACAGCGCGATCACGCCGAGCAGGGCGATCACGAAGGCCTCCAGCCGCCGGAACCCGCGGCGCTGCAGCCACAGGATCAGGAAGACGTCGAGCGCGGTGATGACGACGCCGATCTCCAGCGGAATGCCGAACAGCAGGTTCAGCCCGATGGCCGTGCCGATCACCTCGGCGATGTCGGTGGCGATGATGGCGATCTCGGCGGCGAGCCAGAGGGGGATGTTGGTCCAGCGCGGCAACCCGTCGCGGCAAGCCTGGGCGAGGTCGCGCCCCGAGGCAATGGCCAGACGCGCCGAAAGCGATTGCAGGACGATGGCCATGAGGTTGGAGAGCAGCGCCACAAACAGCAGCGCATAGCCGAATTTCGACCCGCCCGCGAGCGAGGTCGCCCAGTTGCCCGGGTCCATATAGCCGACCGCAACCATGTAGCCCGGCCCGAGAAAGGCCAGGAACCGCTGCCAGGGCGTGGCCCCCAGCCGGATCGAGCGATGCACATCGGCCAGCGCAGCCTCGCCACGCGGGCCATTCCAGGAGGTCGGGGTCTCGGTCATCGGCTCTTTTGCAATTGAGAATGATTTGCAGGTGAAGGTAGGGGGATGGCTGCGGAAGTCAAGGGGGAAGGCAGGGTCAGTGTGGCTCGCCACCAATATCTGCAGAGTTTGACATCCGAATCTGCAGCAG
>CAMFIX010000427.1 GCA_945952425.1 uncultured Pseudorhodobacter sp.
AATCCCGCGCGGGTTGCGACAGGGGCGCGCCCTTCCGCCACGCGAGCCCGACCTGAACCGAGGGCAAATCGCCCGAAACGTCGCGAATTTCGATCCGGTCGCCCTCCAGGCTCCAGGGTCGCCAGACCAGCGAGGGCAGGATCGCCACCCCTGCCCCGGTGGCGACCAAGGACCGCACCGCCTCGACGCTGCGGGTGCGGAAGGCGATCCTTGGCCTTGTCTGCAGGGCTGACAGAAGCGCGCGGGTGCTCTCCTCGATCTCGTCGACCGACAGCAGGATCAGCGGCTCGCGGGCCACCTCGTCCAGGGTCACCGCCTCGGCAAAGGTCAGGGGATGGCCCGCAGGCAGCCAAAGCCGGTAGGGCGAGACCAGCAGGCTTTCGACCTGCAACGCATGGCGGTCCTTGACCGAAGAGGTCAGCATGACGGCGGCATCGAGCTCTCCGCCGATCAGCAGATGCTGGATATAGTCGCCGCTGTCCTCGGTCACCGATTGCTCGACCTGGGGGTAAGCGCGACGATAGCGGGCCAGGATGTCCGAGAGCACATAGCCCGCCACCAGCGAGGTCACCCCCAGCGACAGGCGCCCGGGCTGCGGCGTCACCTCCTCGCGGAAGGTCTGCCTTGCGGTCGCCACATCGGCCAGGATCTGGCGCGCATGGCGCAGAAAGGCCGCGCCCTTCTGCGTCAGATCCAGCCCCCGCGCCTGGCGGTCGAAAAGCGTGACGCCCAGGTCTTCCTCCAGCGCCCGGATCGCCTCGGTCACCGAGCTTTGGCTGATCGACAAGGCCCGCGCCGCGCCGGTGACCGACAAGGCATCGGCAGCGGCGACGAAGAACTGCAACTGGCGAAGGGTGAAGGCCATGGGTCGATCATCCCCGTCGCCGCCCCGGGGTCAAGCCTTCACGCCATCCGCCGCCGCGGCCCTGGTGGCGAGGCTCGCCACCACCAGCAAAAGCAGGGCAACCGCGCCGTAAGTATAGCGGAATCCGACATGTTCCGCGATGAAGCCGATGATCGAGGGCGCCAGCAGATAACCCGTGTAACCGATCATCGTCGTCGTCGCGATGCCCGAGCCCGGCGGCAGCCCGGGGTAGTTCCCCGCGGCCGAGAACATGATCGGCACCATGTTCGCCACGCCGATCCCGGCAAAGCAGAAGCCCGCGATGGCCACGCCGCTGTCAGGCGCGAGCGCGCCGATCAACAGGCCGATGCCGCCGATGATGCCGGAGACGCGCAGCGTCGTCACCGCGCCGAAACGGTTGCGCACCGCATCGCCGAGGAACCGTACCACCGCCATGGCACCCGAGAACAACCCGAAGGCCAGCCCCGCCTGCGTCAGATCGGCGCCGAGCTCTTGTTTCACATAGACCCCGGCCCAGTCGAGCACCGCGCCCTCGGGCACCATCGAGAAGAGCGCCATGGCGCCCAGCAGGTAAAGCACGGGAATCCTTGGAAACATCTGCGCCTTGGGCTTGGTCTCGCCGGGATGGGGCGGGTCGTTCACCACGTGCCGCGCCATCAGGGCCATGACACCGGCGCAGATCGCCGCGACGCCCAGGGCCTGGCCCGCATAGCCGAAAGTCTCGATCGCACGGCCGCCCAAAGCGCCGCCGATAAAGCCGCCAAGGCTCCAGAACCCGTGGGACGAGGACATGATCGCCCGGCCCAGCCTTTGTTCCGCCGCCACCGCATTGGCGTTCATCGCCACGTCCATGCAGCCGCCAAAGGCGCCGAAGCCGATCAGGAAGGGCACGGCGAGCCAGGGCGAGGGCATCAGAATCATCAAGGGAAACATGGGGATAAAGAAGCAGGCGAAGGTCAGGACCATCTTGCGCGAGCCATGGGTCGCGATCAGCTTGCCCGCGAAGATCATGGCCGAGACCGCGCCGAGGCCGATCATCACGATCAAGACTCCCATCAGGCCGGAGCCGATGCCATGCCGCTCCATCATCTTGGGGATCTGCGGCGCCCAGGCTCCCATGTTGAAGCCGTTCACCAAAAACATCGCGGCAACCGCCCAGCGGCCCCAAATGGCTGACCTGTCCATATTCCCTCCGTTTGGGCGGTGATACCGGCGGGCGCGGCGGGCCGGAAGGGTTTGACCACGCTTTGGTTTTTCAACTTTTGTGACGGCTGGGGCGGAAACTGTAACGTTTACGGTGGCGGGCCGCGGCTTAGATCAGCAGCGTGCCGCCCTCGTGTTTCAACAGCCAGACTTTCGATTCCACCCCACCTGGTGCGGAAAAGCCCCCGATGGTGACAGAACCCAGCACTCGGTGACAAGGCACGACAATCGGCAGGGGATTGGCGCCACAGGCCTGGCCCACGGCCTGCGGAGCGGCGCCGACCGCTTTGGCGATCTGGCCATAGGTCCGCGTCTCGCCCTGGGGGATGGCCAGCATCTGGCGCTGAACCGCGCCGGTCAGGCCTGGGCGAAAGGCGATGGGCAGGTCAAAGGCGCGCAGCCGCCCGGCGAAATAGGCCTCAAGCTGTTGCAAAGCCTCGACAATCAGCGGAGAGCTTTGGCTGCCCCAACGCCAGTGCAAGGCGGTCAGGCCCTCGGGGCCGTCCGAAAGGCTGACCGGCCCCAGCGGCGTCTCAATTCCCACCCGCATCGTAAAGCACCTGGGGTTTCTGGGTGCCGTCGTAATCGGGATCGGCTTCGTAATGCACCAGCCGGAAATGGCCGTCGATCAGCTGGTAGGTCGCCTCGTCGAAAGCATCGTCCAGCCCGCGCCAGGAGGCATGGCTTTTCATCGTCAGCGTCTTGGGGTCGAAGGTCGGGTTCACCAGCGTGACATCCGCCGTCCAGCCCGCGATGGCGACCGAAACCACCTTGCTGTCGGGGTCGTTCGGATCGGTCGTGACGATGTTCAGGTCGGGCGCGGCAAAGGTCGCGACCCGCATCCCATCAAGGTCGGAGTTCAGGACATACAGCTCCTGGCTGTTGTAAGCCCCTTGCCCGCAAGGAAAATGCCAGAGCGTCACCGGCTCTTTCTCGCCATAGCTGGTCGGCACCTGCAGATCCCAGCGCTCGGGCTGGGCGGTGAAAAGCCCCGCCTCGTCGAAAGCCACGTAGCAGGCATCCTTGTAGCCGGCCTTGAAGAAGGCGATGGCGGCATCGTCTTGCGCATCGGCCAGGGCGGGCGTGGCAAGCAGCAGCAGCGCAAGACGTTTCATAACCCGATCCTTATGAATAGGGGGGCCAAAGCCCCCCGATTACAACGCGGCGTCGCAGCGGGCGCAGGTGCCCGGGTGCTTGTGGCTGCCCACATCCGGCAGAACCTTCCAGCAGCGTTGGCATTTCTGGCCCAGGGCGTGTTCGAAAACCACCGCGACGCCCGGGACTTCGGGCAGGCGGAAGGCCTCTTGCGGCTCGGGGT
>CAMFIX010000428.1 GCA_945952425.1 uncultured Pseudorhodobacter sp.
GGTTCGGGGTCGGCGATGTCTTCGGCAGGCGCGGCCACGGGGTCTTCGGCGGCCATGTCTTCGGGAGCCATGTCTTGGGTGGCCAAATCTTCGGGGGCCGGGTCTTCGGAAAGAACCTCGGGGGCAGGGGTCTCGGCGGGCAGGATTTCAGCGGCCGGGGCTTCAGAGACTGCGACTTCCGCGGCCGGGGGTTCGGCACGCGCGACCTCGGGGAGGGCTTCCGGCATGGGGTCTTCCGCGACCGGCGGAAGCTCGGCAACGGGGGCCACGATGGGGGCCGGGGCAATCGGCGCGGGCTCGGCCACAATGGCTGCGGGGGGCGCCGCGGGGCGGGCCTGGGCGGCGCGCAGGCGTTGCAGGCGCTGGGCGGCAGAGGCCATGGCGGCGGCGGCCGCCTCTTCGGCCAGAAGGGCCGGGGCGGGTTTGGCGGCAGGGACGGGCGCAACCGCAGGAGCGGAGACGGGGGCGGCGACGGGGGCCACAACGGCGGCGGGCGCCGCCTCTTCGACCTCGCGGGCGCGCAGCACCACGCCATTGTCTTGGATCTTGGCCTCGACCCGGCGCTGGATCTCGCGCTCGGCGATCTTGTGCAGCATGGCGGCATCGGGCTGGGGCGGCTCGGCCCCGAAGTAACGGTCCTCGGCGGCGAGATCGCGGAAATATTCCGCAATCGCCTTCATCGTGTTGAAGGGGTCGTCGAAGCCTTCCAGCGTGCAGCTGAAAGTTCCGTAAGAAACCGTAAGAATTTTATGAGCAGCGTTCATTGTCGCCTGCCTTCTGCCAAACTCGCCCCGCTTACCATCCAGCCGGGGCTGTTCGAATCCATGGACAAACCGGGGTGTTTTGAAGGATTGATTGTGGCCGCCGAACACCCCGATTGCCGCAATTCGAAGGACAATATCAGCATGACAAAGGTTATTGTCCAATCAACAGCGGGGGTGACCCTAGCCGGCGGCGGGCGGTTTTCTGCCGGTCTCCTGGCCGAGGCGCGGGCTTTGGCGCCGCGCGTCGTGGCGGCGGACGGCGGGGCGGACCGGCTTTTGGCGCATGGGGTGGAGCCCGAGGCGGTGATGGGAGACCTCGATTCGATCAGCGAGGCCGCGCGAGTGCGGCTTGGGCACAGGGTGCATGCGATCCCCGAACAGGTCACCACCGATTTCGATAAGGCTTTACGCTCGATTGCCGCACCTTTTATCCTTGCCGTGGGGTTCGCAGGCCAAAGGCTGGACCATGCGCTGGCCGTGCTGACCTCGCTTCTGGCCCATCCCATGCAGCGCTGCCTGGTGCTGAGCCCGACGGATGTGGTCTTCCTCTGCCCGCCGCGGATCGAGATGCGGCTGAAGCCCGGCATGCGGCTGTCGCTTTACCCCCTGGGCGAGGTGCACTGCCAAAGCGAGGGGCTGAAATGGCCGACCGAGGGCCTGGATTTCGCGCCCTGGGGGATGATCGGCACCTCGAACGAGGTGGCGGCGCCGGTGGTGCGGCTGGCGGTCGATCAGCCGCGGATGCTGGTCATATTGCCTCGTCCGGCAACAAGGGCAGTGCTTGCCGGGATTGGTGCCGGATGATCCAGAGCCCCGAGGCCACGATCACGCCCATGCCCAGCCAGCTGAGCGCATCGGGAAAATCGCCGAAGATCGCAAAGCCCAGGAAGACGGCCATCGGCAGCTCCAGATAGTGCAGGGGCGCGAGGGTGGCGGCGGGGGCGTGGCGCATGGCGACGGTCATGCAGAAATGCGAGGCCGCGGCCCAGAAGCCGACGCCGAAGAGCCAGAGCGTGTTGAGCGCATCGGGCATCACCGGGTCGAGCGCCGTGATGCCCGAACCGTCGAAGGCCCAAAGCGCGGGCACGGCGATCAGCGTGCCGGCCAGCGAGGTATGCAGCTGCATCGTCACCGGGTCGACACGGTCGGCCATGGCTTGGGTGGCGAATTCATAGAAGGAAAAGGCCAGCGCGCAGCCCAGCGGGAAAAGCGCGACCAGCCCATAGGCCGAAAGCGAGGGCTGGATGATGAGCAGCGCACCGCCGAAACCCGCGAGCGAAGCCAGCACCTGCGTCCGTCCGATGGGCGTGCCGAAGATCAGCCGCGACAGGCCCATGATCATGAAGGGCATGACGAAGACGATGGCGATGGCATCGGCGATGGGCATGTATTGCACAGAGGCCACGAAACAATAGGTCGAGCCGATCAGGCAGACGGCGCGGGCGAAGATCAGGGCGATGTCGCGGCGCGTGCCCCGCCAGGCGGGCCGCACCAGGGCGAAGACCGGCGCCATGCAGACCCCCTGGAAGAGAAAGCGCGCCGCGGTGATCTGGCCCACCGGAATATGGGCGGTGGCGAGTTTCGAACAGGCGTCCAACAGCGGCGCCATGATGCAGAAGGCAACCATCAGAAGGGCGCCGCGGAGGGGGGAAGCTTGGGTCATGCCCGCTCTTCTAGCGAAGTGATTTGGGGGATGCGCGGCGGAAAACGACAGAAGGCGCAGATCGGCGGGACTGCGGTGGCTTGAGCGGCGCTGCGGCATCGGTTAGCGTCGAGGTCTTTGCTAAGGAGAGAGATTGTGGCGGTTCTGGTGGTTTCGACGGCGCAGACGTCCGTGCCCTACATGGATGTGAATGTCTTCAACACGGTCGTGGTGACGCCGACGGGCTCTCTCGTCAATGGCGGCTCGGGGGCCTATTTCATCAGCAACTGGGCCTCGCTGGTGAATGGCGGGATGATCGCCGGGATCGACTCACGCAATGGCAACTTCCAGGCCGCCGGCATCCTGGTGTCACCCTTCTACAACCTCGCGCAGACGCTCTCGATCACCCAGCTGGCCTCGGGGACGATCTATGGCGACTGGGACGGGATTCTGGTTCAGGCCGGGCGGGTTCTGACGACGAATGCGGGCAGCATCTCGGGGCGGACGGGGTATCATGTCACGGGCAATGCCGATGGCAACGGCATGTCGACCATCCGCAACACCGGCACGATCGAGGGCTTTGCCGATGGCATTCGGGTCGATCTTCTGACCGGGGTTTACCATGACCTGACGATCCGCAACGACGGGGTGATCCGCGGCCAGGTCAGCGCCATCTCGGTGCTGGACGACGATTCCGTCGTGACCCTGACCAACAACGGCACGGTGGACGGCTATATCCAGACCGGCGGCGGGGCGGATCTGATCATCAACCGCGGGCAGATTCTGAATGGCGCCATCTCGATGGGGGGCGGGGCGGATACGTTCGACAACCGCCAGGGCAAGACCGACGGGCTGTCGGTCGATCTCGGCGCGGGGGATGACGTGATGCTGATGGGTCGGCTGGCCGAGTTCGTCTCGGGCGGCGATGGGGTGGACCGGGTCAGCTATGAGAACTCGGCGCCGGTGACG
>CAMFIX010000429.1 GCA_945952425.1 uncultured Pseudorhodobacter sp.
TGAGAGCGGGCCGGCCGGGGGGCTATCGTCGCGGCCGTGGCGTTTCCCTGAATAGGGGCTCCGTGGGCATTTCTGCAATAATACCCGCTAAGGGAAAGCGAAGTTGTTTGGATTGAAACGGTTAGCGCGGATCGGCCTGAAGCGTTCGAGGGGTCGGTCAATTTCGTTCCAGAGATAGTCGCCGGTGAGTGCGATATGCGCCCAGGGAAGCGGTGCGACCTGGGAGAGCAGCTCGGTGGGAATATCGATGCCCTGGGCGCGGACATAATCGACAGCGCGGCTGAGATAGACGGTGTTCCACAGGATAATGGCGTTGACGACGAGGTTGAGACCTGACGCCCGATAGGCCATGGTTTCCGCCACGCGGTTGCGCAGCTCGCCAAGCTGGTGGAGGAAGACCGCCCGGGCAAGGGCGTGACGGCTTTCACCCTTGTTGAGGATGGCATGCGATCTGCGCCGGAGCTTGGTGTCGAGCAACCAGTCGCAGATGAAGATCGAGCGTTCAATCCGGCCCATTTCGCGTAGCGCCTGATTGAGCCGGTTTTGCCGAGGCGATGCGGCAAGCTTCTTGAGGATGACGGACGGCGTCACGAGGCCCGCGCCAATCGAGGCCTTCAGCCGCAAGACCTCATCCCAGTGCTGCTCGATGACATCCATGTTGACGGTTCCCGAGATCAGCGCCCCGAGCGGCTCGTACGCCGGGTCTGGATCGATGACGAAGAGTCTGCGATTGCCGAGATTGCGGATACGAGGAATGAGCCTATAGCCGAAGCCATGGAACATAGCGAATGTCGTTTCGGTCGCGCCGGCGGTATCGGTTGCATGCTCATGGATTTCGACGGAGCTTTCGTTGTGAAGGAGGCCGTCGAGCACGTAGGGCGCTTCGCTCTCGGACGCCTGGATCATCCTGGAGAAAAAGGAGGCGAAACGATTGGACAGGAAGCCATAGACCGAAGCACCTGGTCTTTTGCCGTATTTTGCATTGTATTCGAGGCTGGCTTCACCGCGCCCGCCTGCCGGAAAGAACTGCCCGTCCGAGGAGGAGATATGACCGTCGCCCCAGACCGCGGCGAAGGGATGAGCCTGCTGCGCATCGACCAGCACGGCGGTCGCCGTAGCATAGGTTTCCGAGCGCAGATGCCTATCTACCATCAGCATCATCTGGTGGATCGTGACGCCGCGTGAGCTTTCCGCCATGCGTTCAGCACCGGCGTTGGTGGCGTCGGCAAGGATAGCGGCCATCAGCGCCGGCTCGTCGTTCGCCGTCTCGCCGGTGCGATAGTGTGTGAAGCTGTCAAGGAACCTGGTCCAGCTGTGGACCTCGGCAAGCAGGCTGGTGATCCTGATCCGGGGAACGAGGATGTAAAGACGCCGGCTGAGCGCGACGATCCCGTCACGCTCCTCCTCGCGGATCGGGGAGACCGACAAACCCTTGTCGGAAATAGCCGCATCCGGAATGGCGTTGGCGGCCGCCGCCCTTGCCAGCTCTTTGAGTTTCGCGTCGAGCGTGGCGGTGCGTTCGGCTCGCCATTCGGCAAAGCTGTCAGGGATGGCAAGCCCGAGCCGGCCTTCGGCGCGCATCAGGGCAAAGATCGGTCGAGGCAGAAGATAATCCTCGAAACTGCGCCATGCTCGGCTGCCATCAACCCATATGTCGCCGGCCCGCAGGCGCTCCCGAAGGTGAACGAGTACCGCCACTTCCCAAGCCCGAAGGTCGATGGTGACACCGTCCGAGCGCACACGTCGCCGCCACTTGCGCGTCATGAACGCGAACGGCACCTGCGCGGGTAGTTTCCTGCCACTGTAGAGCGCACGCAGATGATCCACTGCCTTCAAAACCGGATCATCGGGACGAAACGACCGGAAAGAGAACGCGCCGAACATGAGCCTGCCCAGCTTTCGCAGCGATTTGTGCCGCTCTATGAGCTCATCGAATTCGTCGCTGCGATCGGGGCGCACGACGGACCTGGCTGCCGCCATGCTGGCGGTCAATCCGTCCCAGCCGAGTGAGACTGCAATTGCGGATGCGAGATCGGTGTTGCTCTCACGGGCGGCCAGAAGCGCCTCGCCAAGCTTGAGATGATCGAGCGCCACCCCATCAAGAATCTCGGCTTCTTTCAGCCGGCGTTCTGTGCGGCTCAGTTCAGCCTTGCGACGGGTGCTGCCGATCAGTTTGCAGAACATGTCGATCGCAAGGTCGGTGATTGCCGCCTGCCTCTCGATGACGAACGCCGTCAGCGTGGCGTAGCGGCGATCGGATGTAAGGCGTCGTATCTCACGGGCATGCAGAATGCGGGCGTCCCGGGCGATGATGCCATAGCGGTTGGCATGGATCGTTTTACGTCGCTCACCAGAAATCGCCGCCGAACGCAGAACCTCAAGCCGGGCAATCAGGCCCTTGAGGTTTTTCAGTTTCGTCCCCTCCGGCGCTTCCGCAATCCAGCCGAGATGGCTCCGATCGCCGGACCGATCGATGAGAAGCTGATCAAGCGCCTCGATGGACGGTTGCTCCATGCCCCGGATCAAGCCGCGATAAGCCTGTCGTCGCGCTGCCGCCCGGCCCGCCATCGCCAGACGTATCAGCAGTTCCGGCACAGGAACGAGCAGCTTCCTCTCCTTCAGGGCTTCGATCACGGCCTTGGTGATCGGCTCGCCTTGTTCGGTCGCGGCGGCCTCGCGTGCCGCCGCGGTGATCAGGGATCGATAATCGCTCGCCCGGACGGGCTGGAGATCCAGTGCGACGACAATCTCCCGCGTATGTTCTCGACGGGTTTCCTCCCGCTGGGCATAGAGTGCGAACACCGCTGCGTCGATGCCCAGCTGGTCGGCGACAACGGAGACGATTGCCTGAGGCGGAACTTCCCCAGCGCGGAGCGGACGACCGAGATCACGCACCAGGGCGAGTTGGATGGCAAAACCCAGACGATTATGCGATCGGCGATGCGCCCTGGCGAAAGCGATGTCCTCAGCGGACAGCGCATAGCGCGCGAGGGCCTCTTCATAAACATCGGGTGGGTCGAACAGAACGGTGCGCGACTGCGCGTCGAGGAAGGCCATCGGTCACACCCGCTCTCAAACTGGGGGAGCAGGCTCATCTTCTTTGCCCGGTCCGGTCCATCCGGTTCGCCGCAATGTATCGATGAGAGTCGAGCGCGGCACCTTGAATGTCCGACACACCGACGCCTTGCTGGCGCCGGCTTCCAGCGCCGCCAGAATTTGTTCAACCTTTTCGGTGTCGATCGTCGGTGGCCTGCCGCCCTTGCGACCGCGCCGGCGGGCCGCCGCCAGACCAGCGTTGACCCGCTCCGTGATCAGCACTCTCTCGTATTCGGCAAGCGTGCCAAACAGGTTGAACAGGAATGCGCCGTGCGAA
>CAMFIX010000430.1 GCA_945952425.1 uncultured Pseudorhodobacter sp.
TCGTCGCCGCATAGCCGAAGGAGGGCATGAACTTGAAGGTCAGGTTGTAAATATAGAGCGAGAGGGTGAGGGTCGCATCGGCCGGGCGACCGCCGGAACCGGCCGAGGCGGTGATCGTGTTGACCTCGTCGAACAGCTGCAGCGTGCCGATGGTCGAAATCACGGTGGTGAAAAGGATCACGGGCTTCAGCATCGGGACGGTGATCCTGAAGAACCGCGCGCGAGCCGGAACGCCGTCGATCCGGGCCGCCTCATAGATCGACGGGTCGATATTTTGCAGCGCGGCGAGGTAGAAGACCATGTTATATCCGGTCCACCGCCAGGTAATCGCAAGGATAATCAAGACCTTGGCCCAGAACGGATCGTTCATCCAAGGAATCGGCGCCCCGATCAGATGCAGGGCCAGCAGAACGGCGGTCACCACGCCCTCATCGGCGAACATCGACGTGAAGAGCAGCGAAGAGACCACGAGAGAGGTCAGGCAGGGCAAAAAGATCGCTGTCCGCAAGACCGCCCGCCCGCGCAGCCGCGGATTGTTCAGCGCCACGGCAAAAAGCAGCGCCAGCAGGATCATGATCGGCACTTGCACGACCAGGAAGGTCAGCGTGTTGGTCAGGGCATGCAGGAAGACCGGGTCTTTGGTCATCCGCACGATGTTGGCAAAGCCGCCGAAGGAGAAATTCATCCCCTTGCCGACCTGGAAGCTCATGAAAAGCGACCAGAAAATCGGGTATAGCATGAAAAGGCCAAGAAGCCCAAGCGCAGGGGCGACGAAGGCCCAGCCGGTCAGGTTCTCGCGCCGGGACAATCCGGTGTGCATCTCTCCCCCCTTATCGCCGCGTCTCCGCCCCGTCTTTGCGCGGGGTTGCGGAGGGTCAGGCCGGGCCCCTTGCGAGGCCCGGCCCGGAGGTCATTGAATTTGCTGGGTGATTTGGGCGTCGATCGCCTCGATTGCCTTGTCGATGTCGCCGCCCGCCACCAGGCCCGGCAGCTGCGCCGTCACCGCCGCATCGGCTTCGTTGGTGAAGATCCCGTAATTCACGCCCGGGATCTGCGCCTGCCAGTCGGAGAAGTCCTTCCAGACCGCCTGGCCGCCGAAATAGTCGTCGGTCGCCGAATAGGCCGCCCCATCCCGCGCCGGCAGGTAGGAGGAGAAAGCGCCCTGCCCGACCAGGATTTTCTGATAGAAATCAACGTCCGAGCCCCAGACCGACTTCAGGAAGTCCACGGCCGCATCCTTGGCGGGCGCCGAGGACAGGACGTACCAGCTCGACCCGCCGAGGTTCGAGTAATGCGTGGCCCCCTCGACCCCATCCAGCTTCGGGATCGGCGCCACGGCCCACTTGCCCGACATGTTGTTGCCCTTGATGCCGCCGGTCATCCACACGCCGGTGAAAACCCCCGCGACATCGCCGTTGTTGAAGGCGCCGGTATAGTCGCCCCAGCCCGAGACGGATTTGTAGAGGTTCTTGTCCTGCAGCATCTTGACCCAGGTGGTCAGCGCCGCCTTGAACACCGGATTGTCCTTGATATGGGGCGTGCCGTCGGCGTTGAAATACCACGAACCGGCCGATTGCAACATGATGCGGATCGCGCCCGCGTCATTGATATCGAAGGAAAACAACGGCTTGCCGGTCGTCGCCTGCACCTTGTCGCCGATGGCGATCAGCTGGTCCCAGGTGATGTCCTTCAGGTCGTCGGCCTTGTAGCCCGCCTGCGACAAGAGGTCGGAGCGGTAGAAGAGCCCGGTCACGCCCGAATCGAAGGGCAGCGAATAGGTCTGGCCGTTCACCGTGGCGAGGTCGACCTTGTATTTCGCGAATTTGCTGTAATCGACCTTGTCGGTCAGCGGCTCGAAGGCCTTGGGGAAGGACAGAAGATACTTCTGGGCGCCGTAATCCTCGATCAGCACGATGTCGGGCAGGCCATCGGTCGTGCCCGAGGCGAGCTGGGTCTGCAGCTTTTGCTCCAGGTCGGCCTTGGCGAAGTCGACGACCTTGATGTTCACGTCCTTGTGGGTCGCGGTATAGCGCGCGATCGCCTCGTTCATCGCGGCGCCGTTGAAATTCGGGTCCCAGCACCAGACCGTCACATCGGTCGCAAGCGCCATGGTCGCGGTCACCAGCTGGATGCCGGCAAGCGCCAGCACGCCCTTGAAGGCGGAAATCTTCATAATCGCTCCTCCCAGAATGCGGGGCTCCTCCCCCGTCCTGACGATCAGGCTAGCGCAGGTAAAACCGTCTGACAAGTTTTTAGTAAAATTTTTCCGCTGCGATGCGGCAAGCCGAAGGTCGAAAACGACATTTTTCTGGGTGGCTCAGGGCTTGGGGGCAGAGCCGCGCCAGATCATGCGCGGCGCGAGCACGGTGCGCTTGGGCGTGGTGCGCCCCTGGATTCGCTCCACCAGCAAATCGACGGCGGTTTCGCCGATCTCTTCGCTGGGCAGGTGCATGGTCGAGAGCGGCGGGTTCATGAATTGCGCCACCGAAATGTCGTTGAACGAGACGACAGAGATGTCGGCGGGGATTTTCAGGCCCATTTCGTGGATCGCGCGATAGGCGCCGACGGCCATGTTGTCGTTGCCGCAGACCAGGGCGCCGGGCCGGTCGGGGCGCGAAAGGACGGATTGCGTGAGGCGATAGCCGGCGGCCTCGGTGTTCCAGTCGGTCTGGCAGATGTCGGGGTCGAAAAGCCCGGCTTCGGTCATCCAGTCGATGAAGGCAGCGCAGCGTTTTTCGCGCGCCTTGATCGCGCCTTGCCGGTCGTGGTCCCACCAGCCGACGAAACCGATCCGCCGATGGCCCTGCGCGGTCAAGGATTTCAACAGCTTGCGCATTGCGCCGGTCAGGTCGCTTTCGACCGCGTCGAGATCGTCATCCTCGGGCGTGAAATCGGCGCAGACCACGTGGCGGGCATGGGTCTTCAGCCAGTCGAGCTCGTCGCGGTCATGGACGCCGATGCAGATCAGGCCGGAAGTCTGGGCAAGGATCTTCGGCTCTGGCAGCGCATCGCCGTGGTAGATTTTCACCGTCTCCAGCCGCAGAGTCGCGGCGCGGCTTTCGATGCCAAGACGCAGGCCGACGTAATAAGGGTCGGCAAGCTCTTGATCGGGGCGCTGAAAATGCATCAGGGCGATCTTCGGCGCCGCCTCGGTCGCCCGGGCCCGCTGGCGGGCGCGGGGGGTGGCGTGGCGCGGTGGCAGCGGGGGAGCCGGTGCTGTCTGGGGGTGTCGTTCGCCGCCTCGCACGCTATCCACCTCGCGGCACTGATCGCGCTGGCGCGGTCCGACAGGGAGCTGTTCTGGCCGCTCACCAAACCCCCCAACGTCGTGCTCGAAGGCACCGCGTAAGCCCTGCTCGCGGCGATGAAGGCG
>CAMFIX010000431.1 GCA_945952425.1 uncultured Pseudorhodobacter sp.
ATGGCCAGGTGGGGCTGCGGGCCAATGGCCAGGTCGTGCTCTTCGACGGCTTCCTCAAGGTCTATGACGAGGGCCGCGACGACGATGGCGAGGACGAGGGCCGCCTGCCGCAGATCATGGAGGGCGAGGCGGCCGAAAAGCGGAAAGTCACGCCGGAACAGCACTTTACCCAGGCTCCGCCACGCTATACCGAGGCGACGCTGGTCAAACGGATGGAAGAGCTCGGCATCGGCCGGCCCTCGACCTATGCCTCCGTCCTGACCACGATCCAGGATCGCGAATATGTGCGGCGCGACAAGAACCGCCTGATCCCGGAAGACAAGGGGCGGATGGTGACGGCCTTTCTCACCAACTTCTTCCGGCGCTATGTCGAGTATGACTTCACCGCCGATCTGGAAACCGAGCTCGACGATGTCAGCGACGGCAGCCGGACCTATACCGAGGTGCTCAGCCGTTTCTGGCGTGACTTCTCCGCCGCGATTGCCGAGACGGCAGAGCTGCGGATCACGGAAGTGCTGGACAAGATCGACGAATTCCTCTCGCCCCACCTTTACCCCCCGCGCGAGGATGGCTCTGACCCGCGCATCTGCCCGACCTGCGGCACCGGGCGGCTGCATCTGAAGACGGCGCGCTCGGGCGGGGCTTTCATCGGTTGCGGCAATTACCCGGAATGCCGCTATACCCGTCCCATCGGCGGCGGCGAGGAAGCCTCGGGCGACCGTGTGCTGGGGCAGGAGGATGGCGTCGACATCAGCCTGAAGACCGGGCGTTTCGGGCCTTATGTGCAAAAGGGCGAGGCCACGGCCGAGCAGCCGAAGCCGCCGCGCTCCTCTCTGCCGAAGGGCTGGTCGCCGGAAAGCATCACGCTGGAGCGTGCGGTGATGCTCTTGAACCTGCCGCGGCCGATCGGGCCGCATCCCGACGACGGCGCCCTGGTCGAGGCGGGCCTCGGCCGGTTCGGGCCTTACATCAAGCACAACACGACCTATGCCAACCTGGCCGACCCGGAAGAGGTCTTCACCATCGGCATGAACCGCGCGATGGAAGTCTTGGCGCAAAAGGCCGCGCGACCGGGGCGGACTCCGGCGGCGGGGCCGTTGAAAGAGCTTGGGCTGCATCCGGATGGCGGGGCGATCCAGGTCATGCCGGGGCGCTATGGGCCCTATGTGAAATGGGAAAAGGTCAATGCGACCATCCCCAAGACCATCGACCCGATGGAGCTGACGATGGACGAGGCTTTGGCCTTGATCGTTGAGAAGGCGGGGAAATCTCCGGCGAAGAAGCCTGCGCGCAAGGCGAAGGCCGAGGGAGAGGCGGCGCCCAAGGCTGCCAAGAAACCTGCGGCGAAGAAGCCTGCGGCCAAGACGGCTGCGAAAAAGCCCGCCGCCAAGAAACCCGCTGCCAAGAAGGCCGCGGAATGATGCGGGCGGCGCTTGTGCTTGCGCTTTGCGCCGGACCTGCTCTGGCCGACCCGATCTCGGAGCGCGGCTATGCTTTGGGCTGCGGCGAGGGCTGCACCATCGTCGCGGCTGGCACGATCCTGACGGTCAGCGAAGAGGGCACCGATCCGGCCGTCTGGAAGCTGTTGCAGGGGTTGGAGCCACTGAGCGCGGTGTCCTTCCAAGGCGAACTCGGCGAGATGGGCGACATCTCCGCCCCGGTGACGCTCAGCTATCTGAAGGTCGAGACGGATGACCCCTGGCAGCGGCAACTGCGGGCGATCCAGGGCAATTGGCAGCCCCTGGGGGAAGAGACGCCTTTCGAAGTGCAGATCTCGGGCCTGGGATGGGACGAGGTGACCCAGGGCGAGACCACGGCCAGCGACCTGATCGGCGCGGGTGCGGCCTGTGCCGATGGCACGGCGCCGGGCGGGCTGGTGCTGAGCCTGCGCCCGCTGGGCGGCGACACCGAAGAAGCCGCCTGCTGGCAGGTTCTGGACGTCAGCGCCACGCAGATGGACCTGCGCGACGTGACTTCGGACAAGGGAACGGTCAGCTACATCCGTCAGGACTGAGCCGCTTTACCCCCGCGGATTCAAGAGCTTGGCCATCAGGTCGGCGTGGCGGATGCGCCCGATGCGCGCAGGCCCCTCGGTCACCGCCAGCTCGTCGACGCCCTTGGACAAAAGCTCCATCACCGCCTTGACCGGCGTCTCGCAATCGACCGCCGCCGTCGCCTCGCAGGGCCCGGCCTGCATGACATCCCGCGCGGTCAGAACCCCCAGCGGGTTCATATGCGCAACGAAATCCGCGACATAATCGCTGACCGGATTGGCGATGATCTCGCGCGCCGTGCCGATCTGCACGATCCGCCCGCCCTCCATCAAGGCGATCCGGTCGCCGAGCTTGAAGGCCTCGTCCAGGTCATGGCTGACGAAGATGATCGTCCGCTTCAGCCGCGCCTGCAGGTCCAGGAGTTCGTCCTGCAGTTTTGAACGGATCAGGGGGTCGAGCGCCGAAAACGGCTCGTCCATCAAGAGGATCGGCGCCTGGGTGGCAAAGGCCCGGGCGAGGCCCACCCGCTGCTGCATCCCGCCCGACAGCTCGCCCACTTTGCGCTCGCCCCATTGCGACAGGTTCACCAGCGCCAGCTGCTCGTCCACCTTGGGCTTGCGCTCGGCCGGCGTCATGCCCGCCAGCTCCAGCCCGAGGCCTACATTTTCGCGCACCGTGCGCCAGGGCAGCAGGCCAAACTGTTGGAAAACCATGGCAATGCGCGAGAGCCGAAGCTTGCGCAGAACCTCGGGCGGCGCCTTGGTGACCGAGACCATCTTGTCGCCATCCGAGACCCTGACCTCGCCCCGCACCACCGGGTTCAGCGCATTCACGCCCCGCAGCAAGGTCGATTTGCCCGAGCCCGACAGCCCCATCAGCACCAGGATCTCGCCCTCGGCCACGGTCAGGCTGCAGTCGTGCACGCCCAGAACCTGCCCCGTTTGCGTCTGGATTTCCGCCCGCGAAAGCCCCTGATCCATCAGCGGCAGCGCCTTTTCCGGCGCGTCGCCGAAGACGATGGAGACCTTGTCAAAAACGACCGCCGTCATTCACTTCACCTCGCGCCGCAGCATGCGGTCCAACACGATGGCCACGACGACGATGACGAAGCCCGATTCGAACCCCTTCGCCGCATTGACCGACTGCAGCGCCCGCATGACCGGGATGCCAAGCCCGTTGGCGCCGACCATGGCCGAGATCACCACCATCGACAGCGACAGCATGATCGTCTGGTTCAGCCCGGCCATGATCTGGGGCAGTGCGTAAGGCCGCTCGACCTTCCACAGCCGCTGGCTGGGCGTGGCCCCGAAGGCCGTCGCGGCCTCCATCAGCGCGGTGGGGGTGGAGGACACGCCGAGCTGCGTCAGCCGGATCGG
>CAMFIX010000432.1 GCA_945952425.1 uncultured Pseudorhodobacter sp.
GGCGACATCCGCGCCCATCTGCTGACGGTCGGCGAAAGTGCGACGAGTCGGGGCGAGATCGTGGCCGATGACAGCGTGGTCAATGGCCGGGTGATCGGTCGGGTGCGGGGCCTGAAGGTCCGCCTGACCTCGACCGCCCGGGTCGAGGGCGACATCATCCACAAGACGATCGCCATCGAATCGGGGGCGCATTTCGAAGGCTCGGTGCAGCGCCAGGAAGACCCGCTGTCGACCTCGCGCGGGGCTTTGCCGCCGCCGGTCGTGGGCGAAGGCGTCTGAGCGCCGCCGCATGACCTTGCGGGGCCCCTGCGGGGGCCCTTTGCATTTGGGCGGTTGGGTGGCAAAAGCCCGGTTTGTGCCCGAGGGGAGGTCGCCTTGGCGCAGGCATCGAGCGAGGGCGGTTTCCCGGTTTGCGGGACAGGTGCGCAGCCTGCAGAGGGGCGCCGCGCCGCAAGGCGCCGCGGGGCGCGGCTTGCCAGATCGCTCTCTCTGCCCCATCCTGGGCCTGACCCCGGAGATGCCCATGCTGGCCGACGACCTCGCCGCCCTGCTTTTGCCCCTTGGGGCCGCGCCGCGAAAGATGTTCGGCGGCACCTGTTTCATGCGGAACGGCAACCTCTTGATCGGCACGCACAAGGGCGGGCTGATCGTGCGCGTCGGCCCCGCGGGCGAGGCGCAAGCGCGGGCGATGGGCGCCGATGCGATGGAGATGGGCGGGCGGGCGATGAAAGGCTGGGTGCTGGTCGATGAGGGCGCGGCGCAAGAGCATGGCCTGCCCGCCTGGATCGCCCTCGCCCTGGCGTTCAACGCCACCCTGCCGCCCGAGGCCGCAAAGCGCAAGCGCAAGGGCTGAAGGCCCGCGCCGCGCCCCCCTGTCCCATCCGCGCCCTCGCCCTGTCGCTTTCCTCTGCGCCCCGGCGCGCAAGGCGTGACAGTCTCGGGCCATGCTCTCGACGCTTCCCCTGCCCCTCGCCCGCCGCGATCCGAAATGGCTTCTGGCTGCGGCGGTGCTGGCCTCGTCCATGGGGTTCATCGACAGTTCGGTCACCGCCATCGCGCTCCCCTCGATCCGGGCGAGCCTGGGGGGCGGGTTGCAGGCCATCGCCTGGGTGCAGGGCGGCTATCTCCTGGCACTGTCCTCGCTGATCCTGGTCGGCGGCGCGCTGGCCGACCGGGTGGGCGTCGTGGCCTCGTTCAAGGCGGGGATCGCGGGCTTCGTGCTGGCCTCGCTGTGCTGCGCCGCGGCGCCCTCGGTCGAGGTGATGATCGCGGCGCGGGTGCTGCAGGGGTTGGCCGCGGCCTTCATGGTGCCGGGCTCGATGACGCTGGTCGCCCGGGCTTACGGGCCGCAGAAGGGGCGCGCCTTGGGCCTTTGGGCGGCGGCCTCGACGGCGACGACGGCGGGCGGGCCGATCCTGGGCGGGCTTCTCCTGACGCTTGGGGGCCCCGAGACCTGGCGGCTGATCTTCGCGATCAACCTGCCGCTGGGGGCCGCGGCGCTGTGGATCTTGACGCGCGAGGCCAATCCCGACCGGCCGCAGAACGCCCGCAAGGCCGACCTGCCGGGCGCAGGCCTGGCCTCGCTGGCGCTGGGGCCGATGGCCTTGTCGCTGACCGAAGGCGCCCCTAGCGCCGCGCTCGGCGCCCTGCTCGCGGCCGCGGCTTTCCTTTGGCACGAGGCCCGCACGCCCGCGCCGATGATCCGCCTCGGCCTCTTCCGCGACCGGGGCTTCGCGGCCGCCAACCTTGCCACGCTGCTTTTGTATATCGGGCTGAACGGCACCGGCTTTTACCTGCCGATGACGGCCATGGCGCTGTGGAACCTGCCGCCGGTCGAGGTGACGCTGGCTTTCCTGCCGGTCTCCTTGCTGATCGCGGGCTTCTCGCCCGCGGCCGGACGGCTGGCCGACCGGATCGGCCCGGGCTGGCCGATGACCCTGGGCGCGCTGCTGGTGGCCTTGGGCTATGGGCTGACCGCGACCTTTCTGCCCACTGGCGGCTTCCTGACCCTGATCGTCCCCGCCCAGGTCATCGCCGGGGCGGGGCTGGCGCTTCTGGTCGCGCCCCTCACCGCCGCCGTCATGGCCCGCGCGCCGGAAAGCGAACAGGGCGCGGCCTCGGGGATCAACAACGCCACCGCACGGGTCGCGGGGCTGATCGCCGTCGCGCTGATGGGGCGGATCGCGCTGACCTCTTACGGCGCGGTCACGCCCGACCTGCCGGGCTTCGGCCTGCACGGAACCACCCTCGCCCACCACGCTGCGACCGCCCAGGCCTTCGCCCATGTCTCGGCCACCGGAGCGGGCTTGGCGCTCTTGTCGGCGCTGACCTCCTGGTGGGGGCTCGTCAGGCGATAAGCCGCCGGTACAGGTGCCAGCTGGCATGACCGAAGAGCGGCAAGACGACGAAGAGCCCCAGGAACCCCGTCGCCATCCCGATCCCCAGCCCCAGCGCGATCAGCCCCGCCCAAAGCGCCATCACCCCGGGCGCCGCCTGCACGACCCGCAGCGAGGTCAGCATGGCGGTGATGAAATCCACCTCGCGGTCCAACAGCAGCGGCAGGCTGACCACCGTCAGGCCGAACAGCAGGAACGCGATCGCCGCCCCGAACAGCGTCCCGAAAGCCAGCATCCCCAGCCCCGCCGGGGTCGCGAAAATCGCCAGCGACGAGCTCACATTGGTCAGGGTCGCCGTGCCCAGAAACAGCGCAAAGGTGATATGGCTGAGGAAATTCCAGAACAGGAAGAAGACCACCACCACCGCCGCCATCGAGGGGATCTGGCGGTCCTTCTGCCGCAGAATGACCGAGACGACCTCGCGCGCGACCAGGGGCTGCCCCGCCTCCAGCCGCCGCGAGACCTCATAGAACCCGCAGGCGATGAAGGGCCCCAGGATCGGAAAGCCCGCCATGGCGGGGATCGTCCACCAGATCTGCCCCCGAACGCCCAGCGCCGCCACGATCCCCCAGCCGCCCAGCACATAGACCGCCGCAAAGAACGCCCCATAACTCGGCGCGCGCAAAAAATCCGCCCAGCCCGCAGCGAGCGCCGCGCGCAAATCGCTGAGATCGGCCTGCATGACCACAAGCTCCGGGCCCGCCACATCCACCATCGGCCGGGGCCGCCCCTCCCCTGCCTTGATGCTTTCATACTTGCCCAAATATCCCGGGGGTCTGGGGGCTGGCCCCCAGCCTTGGGCCAAAAGCACCAGGCCCGGTCAGGTTAGACCGGGCCCGAAAGCTTCACCAAGCAGAAAATGGTCCGCGGCTTATTCGCCCTGCGCGTCGGCCCGGCTCTTGCCGGCCACATCCATCGCGAGCGTCGCCGCCATGAACCCGTCGAGGTCGCCGTCCAAAACCCCTTGCCTATCG
>CAMFIX010000433.1 GCA_945952425.1 uncultured Pseudorhodobacter sp.
AGCGTCAGATGTGTATAAGAGACAGGGCTCGGCCGATGTGGATACGACGGTGAATTGCCCCGGCTATCTGGAATTCGGCGGGCGGCGGTTCCACTGCTGGAAAGCGGGCGGGCATGGCAAGGTGGACCTCGCCCGCGCCTTGGCCGAAAGCTGCGACGTCTTCTTTTACGAGGTCGCCCAGAAGGTCGGCATCGACAAGATTCATGACATGGGGCTGAACCTCGGGCTTGGCACGCGGCACGATCTGCCGATGTCGGCCATCACCGAGGGCAACCTGCCGACCAAGGAATGGAAGCAGACCAAGTACAAGCAGGACTGGCGCATCGGCGACACGATCAACGCCTCGATCGGGCAGGGCTATGTGCTGGCCTCGCCGCTGCAGCTGGCGGTCATGACGGCGCGGGCGGCGACGGGGCGGGCCGTGGTGCCGCGGCTGATCCGCGCGATTGACGGCAAGGAGACCGAGGTGGCCGATGCGCCCAGCCTTGGCCTGCCCGAAAGCCACCTGGCCGAGGTGCGCGCCGGTATGACGAACGTGGTGAACAGCCAGCACGGCACCTCTTACGGCGCGCGGATCGTCAATGGCGACATGCGGATGGCGGGGAAATCGGGGACGAGCCAGGTGCGCAACATCTCGGCCTCGGAGCGCGAGACGGGGGTGGTCGGCAATGCCGACCTGCCGTGGAAAAGCCGCGACCATGCGCTTTTCGTCGCCTATGCCCCGGTCGATGCACCGCGCTATGCGGTGGCGGTGGTGGTCGAACACGGCGGGGGCGGTTCGTCGGTCGCGGCCCCCATCGCGCGGGATGCCCTGCTGCGCGTCATGACCGGCAAGCTGCCCGATCCGCAGGATTACCCCGACAACCAGCGCAAGCGCATCCAGTCGATGCTGGACGAGCTGCGGCTGCGCAATCCCGACGGGACGCTGCCCGCCGAGAAGAAGGTGTAAAATGTCCTTCCTCGAATACCGCGTGAAATTCGCGCCCACCGGCTTTGCCAAGGTGCTTTACGTCAACTGGGGGCTTTACCTCGTCATCACGGCCTGCGCGGCGGTGGGCTGGCTGATGCTTTATTCGATCTCGGGCGGCGACATGGGCCAATGGGCCGAGCCGCAGATGAAGCGCTTCGGGGTCGGCCTCGTGCTGTCGCTCGCCATCTGCTTCACGCCGATCTGGTTCTGGCGGTCGATGTCGGTGGCGGCTTACGTCGCGACCTTCCTCTTGCTGGTCGTCGTGCATTTCTTCGGCGCGGTGGGGATGGGGGCGCAAAGGTGGATCGACATCGGCTTCATGCGGCTGCAGCCGTCCGAGCTGATGAAGGTCGCCCTGGTGATGATGCTCGCGACCTATTACGACTGGCTGCCCGACCGAAAAGTCTCGCGCATCGGCTGGGTGCTGATCCCGGTGGCGCTGATCCTCATGCCCGCCGCGCTGGTCTATCTGGAGCCAAACCTCGGCACGACCTTGATGCTGGTGATCGCCGGGGCGGGGGTGATGTTCGCGGCAGGCGTGTCGTTTTGGTATTTCCTGGGCGTCATCGCGGTGTTCGGCGCGGGGGTGGCGGGGATCTTCCTCTTGCGCGGCACGCCCTGGCAGCTGATCCACGATTACCAGTATCGCCGGATCGACACTTTCCTCGACCCTTCCGCCGACCCCTTGGGGGCGGGCTACAACATCCTGCAGGCCAAGATCGCGCTGGGTTCAGGCGGGTGGACCGGCAAGGGCTTCATGCAGGGCACGCAAAGCCGGCTGAACTTCCTGCCCGAAAAGCACACCGACTTCATCTTCACCACCTTGGGCGAAGAGTTCGGGTTCGTCGGCGCGATTTCCCTGTTGACGCTTTATGCCGTGATCCTGATCTTCCTGTTCTGGGCGGCCTTCCAGAACAAGGACAGGTTCTCGTCCTTGCTGCTCTTGGGGATCGCGATGAACTTCTTCCTGTATCTGGCAGTGAACCTCGCGATGGTCATGGGGCTGGCGCCGGTCGTGGGCGTGCCCCTGCCCTTCCTGTCTTACGGCGGCTCGGCGACGCTGGTGCTGCTGATCGCCTTCGGCCTCTGCCAAAGCGCCATCGTGCACAGGTTGCGCTGATGTTGGGCTGGCAGAAGCACGGGCGGTTCTTTCTGGCTTTCCTCTTCGGTGCGGGGCTCTGGGCGGCGTCTTTCCCGCTGCCGCAGGACATGCGGGTGCTGGTCGGCGTGAACGGGTTCTTTGCGGCCTATCTCGGCCTGATGCTGGCCCTGGCCTTGCGCATGACGACCGCCAGCCTGCGCGCCCATGCCGAGGAAGAGGACGAAGGCGCCGCGTTGATCCTGATCCTGGCGCTTTTGGCCGTGGGGGTCAGCCTGGGGTCGATCTTCCTGACCCTGAACGACAAGACCAATTCGGTGGGCGAGGCGCTCTTTGCGCTGGCTGCCGTGCCCTTCGGCTGGGCGACACTGCATGTGATGGCAGCCTTTCGCTATGCGCATCTTTACTTCGCCCCCGACCCCGATGCCGGGCTGGAGTTTCCCGGCAGCGCGGTGCCCGATGTCTGGGATTTCCTTTATTTCTCCTTCACCATTGGCATGACGGCGCAGGTCTCGGATGTGCAGGTCAGCGCGCCCCGCATGCGGCGGCTGGTGCTGTTTCACGGCATCGGCAGCTTTTTCTACAACACCGTCATCCTGGCCCTTGCGGTCAATGCCGCTTTGACCCTTTCGAGGTAAGATGCTGATCCTGTTCGCCGCGCCGTCGCTGTGGCCCGAGTATGAAACCTTGCTGCCCGCGGCGCTGGCCCGCGCAGGCATCGCGGCCAGGGTGGTGACCGAGGCCGCGCCGGAGGATGTCGATGCGGTGATCTATGCGCCCTCCTCCTGGCTGCAGGATTTCACGCACTATACAAGGCTGAAGGCGGTGATGAACCTTTGGGCGGGGGTGGAAAGGGTCGTGGGCAACCCGACCCTGAAGGTGCCGCTGACCCGGATGGTCGATCCGGGCCTGACCGAGGGGATGGTGGAATGGGTGGTGGGGCATACGTTGCGCCATCACCTCGGGATGGACCGCCATATCGTGAACCCCGGTCATGTCTGGGATGCCACCTGCCCGCCCATCGCCCGGATGCGTCCGGTGGCGATGCTGGGGCTTGGGGAATTGGGCCTCGCCTGCGCCCGCGCGTTGCAGGCGCTGAACTTTCCGGTGACGGGGTGGAGCCGCACGGCCAAGGAGATCCCAGGCCTGACCTGCCTGCATGGCGAAGCGGGCCTGCAGCAAGCTTTGTCCACCGCGCAGATTGTGGTGACCCTGCTGCCCAAGACGCCCGAGACCGAGAACCTCTTGAACGCCACGCGCCTCGGCTGGCTGCCGAATGGCGCCGTGATCCTGAAC
>CAMFIX010000434.1 GCA_945952425.1 uncultured Pseudorhodobacter sp.
GGGCGAAGTGCGCGTGGCCATCGTCGGCAAATACACGCAATTGGAAGATGCCTACAAGTCGATTGCCGAGGCTTTGACCCATGGCGGTATCGCCAATCGGGTGAAGGTGCGGACCGAATGGCTGAATGCCGAGATTTTCGAATCCGAAGACCCCGCGCCCTACCTGGAGAATTTCCACGCCATCCTGGTTCCGGGCGGATTTGGCGAGCGCGGGACGGAAGGCAAGATCCGCGCGGCGCAATTCGCACGGGAGAAGGGGATTCCCTATCTGGGCATTTGTCTCGGCATGCAAATGGCAGTGATCGAGGCGAGCCGCAATCTGGTCGGGCTGAAAGATGCAGGCAGCGAGGAATTCGACCACGAGAAAGGCGCCAAGCGCTTTACGCCGGTGGTCTATCACCTGAAGGAATGGGTGCAGGGCAATCACACCGTCACCCGCAAGGCCTCGGACGCCAAGGGCGGCACGATGCGGCTGGGGGCCTATACCGCTGTTCTGAAAGAAGGAAGCCGCGTCGCGGAGGTCTATGGCACCACGACGATCGAAGAACGCCACCGCCACCGCTATGAAGTCGATATCCAATACCGCGACCAGCTGGAGCAATGCGGCCTGATCTTCTCGGGCATGAGCCCCGACGGCAAACTGCCCGAGATCGTGGAGGTGAAAAACCACCCCTGGTTCATCGGCGTGCAATTCCACCCGGAGCTGAAGAGCAAACCCTTCGCCCCCCATCCGCTGTTCGCGGATTTCGTGCGGGCGGCGAAGGGGGTGGAGCGGTTGGTGTAGAATAAGATGCGTGATCCGGAGATTCTGCTTAAGGTTGGGGGTACAAATGGAAGGCGCCATCCAAAAGATCAGACGTGCCCAGCAGATTCTAACGGAAATTGAGGCTGAGATTGAACTTGGACATACGTCTGGGACAGTTCGTGTCGAGTACCGCCCTGTACGTGGTGGGTATGTTGCTGTCGGCTTGATTGCGGGAAATGTGCAGGACATCGAGTGGAGAATCAGAGAAGCATTACAACACGTTCGAGATGCTCTAGATAAAATTGTCGTATCCATAGTTGAAGACAATCAGCGTGGGACGTCGAAGGTGGGCTTTCCATTTCCAGGTGATCAGCCGACAGCGGAACCGCACGACGTTTTCGAGGAACATGCCCACAAGGAGCTTTCCAAGAAGCTGGATGACCATCAAAAGGAAATTGTGAATCGCTTCGCCAAAGACCAAGTTCTATTCTGGCTCAACAAGATTTCAAATATTAACAAACACAAGCGTGGAATCGTCGAGTTCAGGGCTGGGATTCGGAATGCAACCTCGGGGACAGGCTACATTTCGGAACTGATCCATAATCCATCTGAATTTGACTTTGCAGTCGCACCACAAGAGAATGGGCGCGTGCTTCTTTTCATTGGAAATGGAAGCGAACTTGACAAGATCAAAATAAGTGCTTCGTTTTCGGCTTCGTTCTCTGCGGGCATGCCGCTTGAAGGCCATAACGCCATTGAGATTCTTCGGTACGCGCTCTCCCGAGTATCACAAATGGTTGAAGCATTTCGTCCGGGTTCAATCGTTAACAGTCAGACTAGCAACGTCGTTTTTCTTGCCGACTTTCGAAAAAAATCCTTGTAGGATGTCTAGACGCACATGCCCCCACCGACCTTTTTTTCAAACAAAATGGCGGCGTGGCGACGTATCGCTCTCGAAATTACTGCCCCCCAGCCCGCGAAGGCTTTCCCAGGCGTTCCGCCCTCAAACCGCCCCACCGCACCGACCGGCCCCCGGGCCAAGGCGCAGGCTAGCCCCTCACCCCATCACCACCGGCATCACCTCGTGCCAGCCCTCCCAGATCATCTTTCCCGCCACATAGACGATGATCGCCAGCCCCACATAGGCGATCCAGCGGTGCTTGTTCAGCAGCCTTGCGATGAAGCTCGCCGCCAGGCCCATCAGCGCGATCGACAGGCCGAGGCCGATCACAAGAACCGAGGGATGCTCGCGCGCGGCGCCGGCCACGGCCAGCACGTTGTCCAGGCTCATCGAGACATCGGCCACCACGATCTGCAGCGCCGCCTGGCCGAAGGTCTTCGTCGGCCCCCCGGCGACCACGCCGTCGCAATTCAGGTCTTCGCCGGTCAGCGCCTCGGTCGCGCAATCGGCGCCGTGGCCGTCCTGCAGCTCTTTCCACATCTTCCAGCAGACCCACAGCAGCAAGAGCCCGCCCGCCAGCAAGAGCCCGACGATCTGCAGAAGCTGGGTCGCGGCGGCGGCAAAGCCGATGCGGAGCACGGTCGCGGCCAGGATGCCGACCAGGATCGCCCGGCCCCGCAGCTCTTTCGGCAGGCCGGCGGCGGCGAGGCCTATGACGATGGCATTGTCGCCCGCCAGAACCAGGTCGATGCCGATGACGGCCAGAAGGGCCATGAACCCGTCATAGGTGAAGATTTCCACGCGCCCCTCCGTTTCCCGGCTATCTAGTCACGCGGGCGTGAGAATTCAACGGGGGGCCTCTTGCAATCCGCCGCGATCCCCCGCATGCGAAAGGGATGCTCAGCTATCAGCACGCCTATCACGCCGGGAACCTTGCCGATGTCCAGAAGCACGCGCTTTTGGCCTGGATGCTGGATTACCTCGGGCAGAAGGACAAGGCTTTCAGCTATATCGAAACCCATGCCGGGCGGGGGCTTTACGACCTGTCCGGGCCCGAGGCCGCCAAGACCGGCGAGGCGGCCAAGGGGATCGCGGCGCTGGAGGCGCGGCTGCCCGCCGCCCATCCCTATCGCCGCGTGCTGGATCTGACGCGGGCGGAAAGCGGGGCCAGCGCCTATCCGGGCTCGCCGCTGATCGCGCTGCGGCTGATGCGGCCCTTCGACAGCGCCACCTTGTGCGAGCTGCATCCGGCCGAACACCAGGCCCTGGTCGCGGCCCTTGCCCCCCTCCGGACGGCCCATCACGCCTCGGCCCGGGTGCTGAAAGAGGATGGCATGGCGGCGGCCCTGTCCCTGACCCCGCCGATGCCGCGGCGCGGGTTGATGCTGATCGACCCCTCCTTCGAGGTGAAGACCGATTACGAGCGGCTGGCCCTGATCCTGCCGCAGGTGGCGCGGCGCTGGAATGTGGGGATTCTGGCGCTGTGGTATCCGATCCTGACCGATGCCCCCCACGCGCCGATGATCCGCAGCCTGCGGCGCTCCTTCCCCGAGGCGCTGACCCACGAGGTGCGCTTCCCCCCCGCGCGGGAGGGGCACCGCATGGTGGGCTCGGGGCTTTTCGTGGTGAACCCGCCCTATGGCCTTCACGACGAGGCGAAACGGCTCTCTGCCCTCTTCCGCTGACGGCTTCGGCCCCCTATCCTTCCGGGATGTCCT
>CAMFIX010000435.1 GCA_945952425.1 uncultured Pseudorhodobacter sp.
TGGACACTATCCGCCTCTCTCACCTCGCGGCAGGGCGGTCAGGCCGGACGCTTACCCCCCAACCGCGCCCCTTGCGCCTTTCATACTTGCCCAAATATCCCACGGAGGGGTCCGGGGAGGTGTGAAACCTCCCCGGCGCGCCCCGCGAACGCAACCCTCACAAGGGCAGAGCCGTCGTCATCTTGATCTCTTCCATGCTCAACAGCGCCGTCACATTGTAGATCTTCACCTCCGCGATCAGCGCCTGGTAAAAGGCGTCGTAGGCCCGCGCGTTCTTGACCCAGACCTTCAGGATGTAATCGACATCCCCCGCCAGTCGATGCGCCTCCAGCACCTCGGGCCGCCGCCGCACCACATCCAGGAAGCGCTTCTCCCAGCCGACCTCGTGCTCGGAGGTCCGCACCAGCACGAAGAAACAGGCCTCCAGCCCCAGGCCTTCGGGATCGCAGATCGCCGTCGTCCGCTTGATGACGCCCGCCTCGCGCATCCGCTTGATCCGGTTCCAGACCGGGGTCTTCGAAGACCCCACTTTCCGCGCGATCTCGTCCAGCGATTGCTCGGCATCCTCCTGCAATTCCGACAGGATGCGGCGATCCAGCTCGTCGACTTGGGCCGCCATTCCAATTCTCCTGCGTTTCGTGGAACCCGGTTCTTTGCCGCGCAAAATACGGAACGAACTTCCTTATTGTCCAGAGGCCATGGCGCGAACCCGGGAAAATATTCTATATTGCAAGCGTTGCAAGAGGCCCGCATGACCGATACGACCCTTCATCCCGTCACCTTCGCGGGCGCCGGACCCGGCGCCGCCGCCCACCTGACCCTGGGCGTGCTGGCCGCGCTGCAGGCGGCCGAGGTCGTGATCCACGACCGGCTCGTCGGGCCCGAGGTTCTGGCGCTGATCCCGGCCCATGTGCGCCGGATCGACATGGGCAAGGAGGGCTTCGGCCCCTCGGCCGCGCAAGGCGACATCAACGCGGCCCTCGTGGCCCATGCGCAATCGGGCGCCCGCGTCGTGCGGCTGAAGGGCGGCGATCCGGGCATCTTCGGCCGCCTGGACGAGGAGATCGAGGCGCTTGAGGCCCATGGCCTGGCCTTCACCCTCCTGCCCGGCCTGACCGCGGCCACGGTGGCGGCGGCCGAGATCGGCCAAAGCCTCACCCGCCGCGGCCGCAACGCCGCCTTGCGGATCGTCACCGGCCATGACATGGACGGTTTCGCCGAACAGGACTGGCGCGGCCTGGCCCGCAAGGGCGAAGTCGCGGCGATCTACATGGGCAAAAGCTCTGCCCGTTTCCTGCAAGGCCGGCTGATGATGCATGGCGCCGATCCCGCCACGCCCGTCACTGTCGTCGAAAACGTCTCGCGTCCGGACCAGCGCCGGCACGAGGCGACGCTTGCCACCCTGCCCGAGGCCGCCCAGGCGGCCCGCGGCCCCGCCGTGATCCTGCTTGGCCTTTCTCCCCGCAAGGCCGCCCGCCTGCCGTTGTCTGCCCTGTCCGACCTGCCCCCCAAGATCGAGGCCCTGCCATGAGCCGCCGTTTCACGCCGAAAGTCGTCACCGCCAACCGCCTGCGCGAGGGCGATGTGGTCTATCTCACCGCCGACGACCGCTGGTCGCCGCATCACCACGAGGCCGAGCTGATCGAGGACGAGGCGCATGCGCAGCTGCGCCTGATCCATGCCGCGGCGCAAAAGCTCTATGTCGTGGGCGCCTATCTGGCCGATGCCAAGCCGGGGCCGAACGGCCCCGAGCCCACGCATTTCCGCGAGGAATTCCGCACTAGCGGCCCCTCCTACTAGGCCCTTGGCCAGCAGATCGACCTGACCTGACCATGCCCCTCCATTTTCCAGCGAAAGATAGGTTCCCAACGCCCGCCGCCGATTTTTCGGCGAAAAATCGTGCCCCATCCGACCAAAGAGCCCGCGCATGTACTCCTACTCCGAATTCGACGAAGCCTTCATCCGCTCGCGCGTCGCGCAGTTCACCTCCCAGGTCGAACGCCGCCTCGACGGCTCGCTGACCGAGGACGAGTTCCGCCCCCTGCGTCTGATGAACGGGCTTTACCTGCAGCTGCATGCCTACATGCTGCGCGTGGCGATCCCCTATGGCACGCTGAATTCCCGCCAGATGCGCCAGCTGGCCCATATCGCCGACACCTGGGACAAGGGCTACGGCCATTTCACCACGCGCCAGAACATCCAGTTCAACTGGCCGAAGCTGCCCGATGTGCCGGCGATCCTGCAGGCGCTGGCCGATGTGGGGATGCACGCGATCCAGACCTCGGGCAATTGCGTGCGGAACGTCACCGCCGACCATTTCGCCGGTGCCGCCGCAGACGAGATCGAAGACCCCCGGCCTTACGCCGAGCTTCTGCGCCAATGGTCCACCGACCACCCGGAATTCCAGTTCCTGCCGCGCAAGTTCAAGATCGCCATTACCGGCAGCCCCCATGACCGCGCCGTCACCGCCGCCCATGACATCGGGCTGCGCATGGCGCGGCAGGATGGCGAGACGGGGTTCGAGGTCTTCGTCGGCGGCGGCCTCGGCCGCACGCCCATGATCGGCCACAAGGTCCGCGACTTCCTGCCCGTGGCCGACCTCTTGCCTTATGTCGAGGCGGTGCTGAGCGTCTACAACACGCTCGGCCGGCGCGACAACAAATACAAGGCGCGCATCAAGATCACGCTCTTCGAGACCGGCAAGGAAGAGCTGTCGCGCATGATCGAAGAGCGCTTCGCCGAGCTGCGTCCGCTGTTCCACGGCCATGACCAGAAGCTTCTGGCCGATATCCGCGCGGCCTTCGCCACGCCCGCGCTGAAGACCGCGCCGGTGACCGCCTATGAGACCGCGCGCAAAGACCCGGTCTTCCGCGCCTGGGCCGACACCAACCTGACGCCGCACCGCGATGGCGAACATGCCATCGTCACCGTCTCGATCAAGGCCCATGGCGAGACCCCCGGCGATGCGACGAGCGCCCAGATGCGCGTGCTGGCCGACCTCGCCCAGACCTATGGCTATGACCAGCTGCGCATCTCCCACGAGCAGAACGTCATCCTGCCGCATATCCACAAGTCGGACCTGCCCGCCGTCCATGCCGCCCTGCAACAGGCGGGATTGGCCACGGCGAATGTGGGGCTGATCTCGGACATCATCGCCTGCCCGGGGATGGATTACTGCGCCTTGGCCACGGCCCGCTCGATCCCCATCGCGCAGGAAATCGCCACCCATTTCCGCGCCTTGGACCTGGAACACGAAATCGGCCCCCTGAAGATCAAGATCTCCGGCTGCATCAATGCCTGCGGCCACCACCATGTCGGCCATATCGG
>CAMFIX010000436.1 GCA_945952425.1 uncultured Pseudorhodobacter sp.
GCACCACCCCGGCCAGAAGGCAGCCGAAGGGGTTCAGTCGGCCGAGGAAGGCCACGATGATCGCGGTGAACCCGTATCCGCTGGGAAAGCCCAGGTCGATCTTGTGCAAGGCGCCCGCGAATTCCAGGGCGCCCGCCAGCCCGGCCATGGCGCCGCCGATCAGCATCGTGGCCCAGATCGTCTGCTTGGCATCGAAGCCGCCATGCCGCGCCGCATGCGGCGAAGAGCCCACCACCCGCACCTGATAGCCGAAGGTCGAGCGCGACATGATGACCCAGAAGACGAAGGGCAAAAGCACCGCGATCAAAATCCCCAGGTGGATGGTCGAGCCCGCCAGGATCGGCAGCGACTGGTTGTCGGGCAAAGGCGCGGTCGCGGGGAAATTGCGGCCGTTGGGGTCTTTCCACGGCCCGCCCACCAGATAGCCCAGCACCTGCAGCGAGACGTAAGTCATCATCAGCGAGGACAGAACCTCGTTGACGCTGAACCTGGTGCGCAGGACGGCGGGGATCAGCGCCCAAAGCGCTCCGCCCACCACCCCGGCGAGGATCATGAGCAAGATGACGAAGAACCCGCCCGCCGCCCCGAAGGCCATGCCCATGCCCGCGGCACACAGCGCGCCGATGACATATTGCCCCTCGGCCCCGATGTTCCAGACCTGCGCCCGGTTGCCGACCGACAGGCCCAAGGCGATGATGACCAGAGGCGCGGCCTTCAGTGCCACGTCCTGCCACTTGTAGGTGGCCAGCAGCGGCGTCAGGAAGATATCCCGCACCGCCGCCCAGCCGTTGATGCCAAGCGCATCGAAGACCAGCATGCCGACCAGCATCGTCACGACGACCGAGGCGATGGGCGTGATGACCAGCATCGCCATCGAGGGCTCGCGGCGCTTTTCAAGTTTAATGCGCATGGGCTTCTCCCGAGTCCTGGCCATGGATGCCGCCCATCAAGAGCCCGATTTCGTCGATCTTCGCCTCGGCCACCGCCATCGGCTGCGAAAGCCTGCCGCCGTTGATGACGGCGAGCGTGTCGCAAAGCGAAAGCAGCTCGTCCAGATCCTGGCTGATGACGACGATGGCCGAGCCCTCTGCCGCCAGATCGACCAGCGCCTGATGGATCGCCGCCGCCGCCCCGGCATCGACGCCCCAGGTCGGCTGGCTGACCACCAGAACCTGCGGCTTCTGCAGGATTTCCCGGCCCATGATGTATTTCTGCAAATTCCCGCCCGAGAGGCTTTCGGCCATCGCCCCCGGCCCCGTGGCCTTGACGGCAAAGGCCTCGATCACCTCGCCCGCATAGGTCCGCGCGGCCTTGGCATCCAGAAGCCCCGCCCGCACCATGCCCAAACGGTCGCGCGCCGTCAGGATCGCATTGTCGGCGAGCGAAAAGACCGGCACCGCGGCATGGCCGTTGCGCTCTTCGGGCACAGCCGAGACGCCCTGCGCCCGCCGATCCCGCGCCTTCATGTGACCGACCGCCACGCCATCCACCGTGACGCCCGCGCAGGGCTCTTCGCCCGACAGCGCCAGCAAGAGCGCGTTCTGCCCGTTGCCCGCCACGCCTGCGACGCCAAAGATCTCCCCGGCGCGCACGGTGAAGGAGATGTCCTTCAAGGCCGTGCCGAAGGGCCCATCCGCGGGCAGCGAAAGCCCCTGCACCACCAGCTTCGGCGCCCCCGCCCCGCGGGCGCTGCGCTTGATGTCCTTCAGGCTGCCGCCGATCATCTTCTCGGCCATCGAGCGGCTGGTTTCCACCTTCGGATCGCAGGTATCGACCAGCTTGCCGCCGCGCAGGATGGTGGCCGTATCGCACAAGGCCTTGATTTCATGCAGCTTGTGGCTGATGTAAAGGATCGAGCACCCCTCCGCCGCCAGCTGGCGCAGCACGACGAAGAGCTGGTCGACCTCTTGCGGGGTCAGGACCGAGGTCGGCTCGTCCATGATGAGCAAAGCGGGGTTCAAAAGCAGCGCGCGGACGATCTCGATCCTCTGCCGCTCGCCCACCGACAGGGTCGAGACCACGCGCTGCGGGTCCAGGGCCAGGCCGTATTGCGCCATGACGGCGCGCACCTTGGCCTCCAGCTCGCGGCCAGGGACGGTGCCGTCCATGCCGAGCGCGATGTTTTCCAGCACGGTCAGCGCCTCGAACAGGCTGAAGTGCTGAAAGACCATGCCGATCCCCAGCTTGCGCGCGGCCCTGGGGTTGGCCACCGTCACCCGCGCCCCGTTCCAGGCGATCTCGCCCTCGTCGGGCTGCATGATGCCGTAGATCATTTTCACCAGGGTGGACTTGCCCGCCCCGTTCTCGCCCAGAAGCGCGTGAATCTCCCCCGGGCGCACCGCAAATCCCACGCGGTCATTCGCCACCACGCCCGGAAAGCGCTTGGTGATGCCCTTCAACTCCAGTCTTGGCGCGGTCATCGGCCCTCCTGCATGGCGGCGTGCAAAGGAGACCCCGGCGCTGCGGTCCTGACTATGGCCCGCGCGTTTGAAGCAGCTTCATGAAACTGCAACAAACCGCCGCTCGTGCGGCCCAAGGCGCGGTCGAACCGTCGCAAATCGCTTCCCCCGTCGGTCGTCAGCCCTCTGATGGGGCTGATCTTTGGGCAAAGGCTAGCCCTTGGGCGGGGACGAGACAAGCAAAACCGCGGCACCTGCCCAAAGCGGCGGCAATCGCGGTCAGGGTGCCTCGTTTTCGGGCAAGCCGGCTGGACGCGGGGGCTCCGCCGCGGCAGTCTGGCGGGAAAGGAGACCGACATGCCCGAACTCGACCACGCGGCGCTCTTGCGCCTTGCCATCGCCGAATCCGCCAAGGCCAAGGCCGCGGGCAACCATCCTTTCGCCTGCATCCTGGTGGGGCCGGGGGGCGAGGTCTTGATGACGCAGCACAACGCTTTCATGCCCGACCATGACATGACCGGCCATGCCGAGCGCGTGCTGATGACCCGCGCCTCGACGACCCTGCCGCATGATCTGTTGAAGGAGTGCACGATCTATACGTCGGCCGAACCCTGCGCGATGTGCGCCGGGGCGATCTATTGGACCGGGCTGCGGCGGGTGGTCTATGGGCTGACCGAGAAGGCGCTGAAGGGGATCACCGGCAACCATCCCGAGAACCCGACGCTGGATCTGCCCTGCGAGGTGGTCTTCGCGGCGGGGCAGAGGCAGGTCGAGGTCATCGGCCCGATGCTGGAGGACGAGGCGGCCGAGGTTCACAAGGGGTTCTGGGGCTGAGGTTTCGCGCAGGCTTTCCATGCGGGGCAGACCCGTGAGGGAGAAAAGGCGCGGGCGCCGGGGGAGGCTGGGCTGACGCTGTCTC
>CAMFIX010000437.1 GCA_945952425.1 uncultured Pseudorhodobacter sp.
CCGTTCCACATTCCTGACGATCTCGCCGCCGAGTGGCGCGCGGTCGGCGCCAAGGGCGGCGCCCTTCGCCAGGCCTGGCAGGCGCGGCTTGACGCGCGCTCCCACGAGGATCGCCGGCGCTTCCTGTCCCGCATCGCCGGGGAGCTGCCCGCGGATTACGCAACGGCACTCTCGGCCGCCCGGGCAAATCTTTTCGCCGAGCCGAAGAAGGTCGCCACCCGCAAGGCCAGCCAAATGGCGCTGGAGGCCCTGACGGCGGCGGTACCGGCGATGATCGGCGGCTCGGCCGACCTGACGGGGTCGAACCTGACCCGGGTCAAGGCGGTCGATACGCAATACACCCGCGACCTGCCCGGCCGCTACATCGGCTATGGCGTGCGCGAATTCGGCATGGCGGCGGCGATGAATGGCCTGGCCCTGCACGGCGGCTTCATCCCCTATGGCGGCACCTTCCTGGTCTTCTCGGACTATTGCCGCAATGCCATCCGGCTTTCGGCGCTGATGGGCGTCGGCACGATCCACGTCATGACCCACGACTCCATCGGGCTGGGAGAGGACGGGCCGACCCATCAGCCGGTCGAGCACCTCGCCTCGCTGCGGGCCATCCCGGGGCTGACCGTCCTGCGCCCCTGCGACACGATCGAGACGCTGGAGGCCTGGGACATCGCGATCCGCGCCCGCAATCGCCCGACTTTGATGGCGCTGTCCAGGCAGGATGTCCCGCAACTGCGCCTTACGGCCGGGACCGAGAACCTGACCGCCCGCGGGGCCTATGTGATCCGCCCGGCGTCAGGGCCGCGCAGGCTGACGCTGATCGCCACGGGGACCGAGGTCGCCCTTGCCGTCGAAGCCGCCCAGGCGCTGGAGGTCGAAGGGATCGCCGTCGCGGTGGTCTCGATGCCGTCCTGGGACTTGTTCGAGGCACAGGACGAGGCCTGGCGGAGCGGCGTGCTCGGCACGGCCCCCCGTATCGCCATCGAGGCCGCCGGCAAGTTCGGCTGGACCCGCTATGTCGCCAGCGAGGCCGATGTGATCGGCATGCCGGGCTTCGGCGCCTCGGCCCCGGCCGAGCGGCTTTACCAGGAGTTCGGCATCACCAAGGAGGCGATCCTCGCGCGCGCGAGGGTGCTGCTGGGGGCCTGACCGTTTGAGGGCGGCCGCATCGGTGGCCGCCCTTACGGCGCCCCGGTGGATTCGACCAACGAGGCGCGGAAATGCTCCATATTGGCATCGACGCTTTTGCGGCTCAGCTCGCCCGTCTTCTGGTCGCGGATCATCTCGAACATCGTCTCGTGAAGACCCACGGCGCGTTGACGGCCGCTGACTTCCAGCGACCGTTTGACCCAGGGCGCGACCATGTTCAGCACGAACTCGGCCACCACGACGATCAGGCGGTTGCCGGCTGCCTTGTAGACGGCGCGGTGAAAGTCCAGGTCGGCCTGCAGGATCTCGTCCATCTTGGCCGCCGGGTCCGAGGACAGGGCCCGCAGCCGGTCGATGCTTTCGCGCATGGCGGCGAGGTCGGCCTCGCTGCGCCGGACCGAGGCCAGCTCGGCGCAATTCCGGTCGAAGATGTTGCGCAGCTCCATCAGCATTTCGGGCGTGGACTCCTGCAGGTAAAGCTGGAACATCGCGAGCGGCAGCACCGGGATGCCCTCGTCGGCGCGGATATAGTTGCCGTGGCCGTGGCGGATCTCGATCAGGCCCGAGACCGAGAGCGTCCGCATCGCCTCGCGCACCGGGGTGCGGCTGATGCCCAGAAGTTCGGCCAGCTCCTTTTCGTTCGGAAGCTTGTCGCCCGGCTGCAGGCGCCCGCTGGCGATCTCGCCGGTGATGTAGTCGAGCGCAATGTCCACACGGGTCGGAAGTTTCCTGCTTTCCTTGACGTCCATGTCTCACTCACAGCTCGATTGGGGCCCTGACCCTTGATAGGCAAGAACCGCCGAAGAACCAAGGGCCTCCGGAGGTCTCCCCCGGAGGCCCTTGCGGATCACTTGGCGATGTCGCCCAGGCGTTGCGACTTGGCCGGATCGAAGGGGAACATCAGCCCGGCGGCGAGGAAGCCGCCGTCGACGTTCAGCGTGTGGCCTGTGACATAGGCCGCGTCGTCGCTGGCGAGGAAGACGGCGGCCCTGGCGATCTCAGCGGGCTCGCCATAGCGGCGCTGGGGGACCAGGCGGTGATAGGCGTCGCGGGTCTCGACCGTGTGCATGACCTTGGAGACCTCGGTCAGAATCGGCCCCGGCGCGATGGCGTTGACGCAGATGCCCTGCTCGGCCAGTTCCACCGCCATGACCTTGGTCAGAAGGTCGACCCCGGCCTTGGAGGCGCCATAGGCCGAGCGCCCGACGCCGCCCTTCTGCCCCGACAGCGAGGCGATGTTGATGATGCGGCCATAGTGCTGGGCGGCCATGACCCGGGCGATGGACTGGCCGACCAGGAAGGTGCCGGTCAGGTTGATGCGCACCACGCGCTCGAACTCCTCGCGCGTGCTTTCCAGGAAGAGCGTCGTCGCCCCGATCCCGGCGTTGTTCACCAGGATGTCGATGCGACCGAATCGCTCCAGCGCCGCCTGGGTCAGCGCCGCGACATCGGCATCGACCGAAATGTCGCAGCGGACGGCCAGACCGCCGATCTCCTGGGCCACCTCTTCGGCGACGTCGAAATCGCGGTCCGCGACGACGACCTTGGCGCCCTCGGCGGCAAAGGCCTCGGCAATGGCGCGGCCGATGCCCCGCCCTGCCCCCGTCACGACGGCGATGCGTCCATCCAGTTTCATGCAGTCCTCCCTGATGATGTGAAGTATGAGGTATTACCTTGACAGAGTTATGCGCGGCCGATTACCTTCCTGTCAAGTGGAGGGGAAACGCGATGAAGTTTTGGGCAACCAGAGAAAGTGCGCCGGGCGCACGGGGACGGGCCTGAGTGTCGCAGCTGAAGGTCTTGTTCTTTGGAGACGATTTCACCGGATCGTCCGAGAACCTCGCGCAGTTTCACCGCAGCGGGGTGCGCTGCAAACTCTATCTCGCTGTACCCTCGGCCGAGGATCTGCGGGCTGATTCCCAAGCCTTCGACGTGCTGGGCCTGGCCGGGACGACCCGGGCGCTGGCGCCGGCCGAGATGCGGGTTGAGCTGGATGCGGCCTTCGCAAGGCTTTCCACGGTCGGCTGCGACCTGGTGCAATACAAGATCTGCTCGACCTTCGATTCCGCGCCGGATGTGGGCAGCTTTGGCGTGGCGCTGGACGCCGCCAAGGCCCATTTCGGCGCCCGGGGCGTCGCGGTCCTCGCGGCCACGCCCGACTTCGGCC
>CAMFIX010000438.1 GCA_945952425.1 uncultured Pseudorhodobacter sp.
ACACACTGCATATCGTCGGCAGCGTCAGATGTGTATAAGAGACAGGTGGTAAATCTGGTCGCGGCCAGAGCCGCCGAACCATTCTTGCGAGCGCAGCTTGCGGGGCCAGGGGGCGGGGGTGAAAGCCATTTGGGTGCTCCTCAGAGGGCGGAAACTTGGGTCGTGCCGGGGGTTTTCGGCGCGAAGCTCAGGCGGTTTTTCAGCGGCTGGCCAAAGGCATCGACCGCGATTTCGAACGTGTCGCCGGGCAGGGTCTTGATGCCATCGGCAAAGGACAGGGTCGCGGTGCCGAAGAAATGCACGTGAAGGTCTCCCGGCTGGCGGAAGATGTCGTATTTGAAGTGGTGGTGTTCCAGGTTCGCGAAAGTGTGGGACATGTTGGCGTCGCCTGACAGGAAAGGCTTTTCCCAAAGCGTCTTGCCGTCGCGGAGAATGCGAGAGGTGCCGCGCACATCGGCGGGCAGGTCGCCCACCAGGATCTCGGGGCCATAGCTCGCCACCCGCAGCTTGGAATGGGCAAGCCAGAGGTAGTTCACCTTCTCGGTCACATGGTCCGAGAATTCATTCCCCAAGGCCCAGCCGATCCGGTGGACCTGGCCATCCGGCCCGACAAGGTAGATGCCCGCGAGTTCCGGCTCTTCGCCGCCATCCTCGGCGAAGCCCGGCGCCACCAGGTCATCGCCCGGCGCCACGGCGGCGAACCCATTGCCCTTGTAGAACCATTCCGGCTGCGCGCCGACCTGACCCGAGGCCGGACGCCCGCCCTCCAGCCCCATCTGGAACATCTTCATGCTGTCGGTCAGCGTCTCTTGCCCCGCCAGTTTGGCGTGCATGGCCGAACGGGCCGAGGCGCTCCCGAGGTGGGTCAGCCCCGTCCCGGTCAGGTGCAAATGCGCCGGGTCGGGGTGGCTGACGGGCAGGGCGAAATCCGCGCCCGTCAGGTCGACACTCTCTCCCAGGCCACGCCGGGCGATCTCGGCCTTCAGGCCCCCGGCGCCTATGGCCGCCGTCGCCAGCTCGTAGACCGAAGCGGTGCCGTTCAGCACGCGCGCCACCTCGCCCTCGCGGACGACGACCGGACCCTTGCGGAGTTGAGAGAGATGCATCTGCTTACCTTGCCTTGTTGACCACGTCGAAGATCACGGCCACCAGAAGGACCAGACCCTTGATCATGAATTGATATTCGTTGCCGATGCCGAGGATCGACATGCCCATGTTCATCACGCCCAAGATGACGGCCCCGATCACCACGCCCGCGATCTTGCCCGAGCCGCCGGTCATGGACGCCCCGCCGATGAAGACCGAAGCAATGGCGTCCAGTTCGAAGCCGATGCCTGCCTTGGGCGTGGCCGAGTTCAGTCGGGCTGCAAAGATCATCCCCGCCAGGGCCGCCAGCACGCCCATATTGACGAAGCAGAAGAAGACCAGTCGGTCGGTGCGGATGCCCGAGAGCTTGGCCGCCTTCTCGTTGCCGCCGACCGCATAGATGCGTCGGCCCGTCGTCGTATTCTCGGTAAAAAAGGCGTAGAGCACGGTCAGCACGGCGAGCACGACCAGGATGTTCGGCAGGCCACGGTGCCAGGCCAGCTGCCAGCCGACGAAAGCGATGGCTGCTGCCACGATGGCATTGCGGCCCACGAAGAAGGCCATGGGCTCAGGCTCCAGGCCGAATTCCGAATCCCGCAAACGGGCGCGCAGGCCCGTCCATATGATTCCCACAATCGCGAAAGCCACAATCAGAACGGTCAGACCATGCGGTTGCTCCAGCCCGGTCAAGTCTGGGATGAATCCGATGGCCAGGGCCTTGAAGCTGTCTCCGAATTGGCCAATGGGCTGGCCTTGCAGCAACAGCATGGTCAGGCCGCGAAAGACCATCATCCCCGCCAGGGTCACGATGAACGAGGGGATCTTCCAGTAGGCCACCCAATAGCCCTGGGAGGCGCCAATCAGCCCGCCGACCACAAGCGTCAAGGGAACAGCCAATATGAAGGGCACGCCAAGGTTCTGCATCAGCCAGGCGGCCACCGCCCCGGTGAAGGCCGCAACCGAGCCCACCGACAGGTCGATATGCCCGGCCACGATGACCAGAAGCATCCCGACCGCCAGAACAATGATGTAGGAGTTCTGCAAAAAGATGTTGGTGATATTGGCCGGAACAAGGAAATCCTTGCCCTGCCAGCCGATTGCAACGGAAAAGAACACCACGATGGCGACCAGCGCCAGCAGCATGCCGTTTTCGCGCAGATGGGCGCCCAGGTGCCCGGTGGTTTTCTCGGCCATCACGCGGCCCTCCCTTCCTTCAGGATCATGCCCATGATCTTTTCCTGCGTCGCCTCGGGCCCCGAGACCTCGCCCACGATCCGCCCCTCGTTCATCACATAGATGCGGTCGCACATGCCCAGAAGCTCGGGCATTTCCGAAGAGATCATCAGGATGGAGCGGCCCTGTTCGGCCAGCTCTTTCATGATCGTATAGATTTCGAACTTGGCGCCGACGTCGATGCCCCGCGTGGGCTCGTCCAGGATCAGCACCTGCGGATCGGTGAAGAGCCACTTGGACAGCACGACCTTCTGCTGGTTGCCGCCGGAAAGGTTGACCACCTTCTGCTGCACCCCCGGCGTGCGGATCGCCAACTGTTTGCGATAGCCTTCGGCCACCTGCGTTTCGCGCCTCTTGTCCAGCACGCCCTGCATCGAGACGCCGACCAGGTTCGCCAAGGTCACATTCTTGACGATGGGCTCTTCCAGGATCAGCCCCAGGCCCTTGCGGTCTTCGGTGACATAGGCCAGCCCCGCATCCACCGCCTTGCGCACGGTCGAGACATCGACCGGCTTGCCGTTCATCTTGACCGTGCCCTCATGCGCCTTGCCGTAGCTGCGCCCGAAGACCGACATGGCCAGTTCCGTCCGGCCCGTGCCCATCAGCCCCGCGATGCCCACGATCTCGCCCTTGCGGACGTTGAAACTGACCCCCTTTATCATCTGCCGCCCGACCTGGTCGGGATGCATGCAGGACCAGTTTTCCACCTCCAGCAAGACCGCGCCGGGGTTGGGCGTCCGCTCGGGGTAGCGGTTGGCCATGTCGCGGCCCACCATGTCGCGGATGATGCGGTCCTCGGTGATCTCGTGCTTGTCCATGGTCGAGACCGAGGCGCCGTCGCGGATCACCGTGATCCGGTCGGCGACGCGGGCGATCTCGTTCAGCTTGTGAGAGATGATGATCTGCGTGACGCCCTGCGCCTTAAGCTCCAGCATCAGGTCCAAGAGTTTCTCGCTGTCGTTCTCCTGCAA
>CAMFIX010000439.1 GCA_945952425.1 uncultured Pseudorhodobacter sp.
GGAGCGGTCGTGTAGCTGACCTTGAGAAAATGTACAAAAACTTTATTCCGTTCTAGTGAGCGAAAGCATGCGGCCTAAGTTCTAAAAAAGTGATCAAACCAAACACGGCACGATGCAACTCGACGGCGAAATCGGCTGTGGGACACAATTGCTCCGTGCTTTTGAATTGATCACTTAGTCTGCACCCCCGCCAGATAATTCGCGATCTCCACCAGCCGCTCCGGCGTCGGCGTCTCTACCCCGTCGCCGGTATCGACCAGCACGGTCTTGCTCTCCATCAGCGGCGCGAATTTCGGCATGATGTCGGAGGGCGCTGCGCCTTTTTCATAGCCCCAGATCTTGCTCATCACATAGGCGGTCGGAAAGGTGCCGCCGTGGCGGGCGGCGAGGCCGGTCAGGTCGGCGGGGCGGTGGGCGAGGCCGTCAGCCAAGGGGCCGTCGCCCTTGGCGTCGCGGCCGTGGCAGGGGGCGCAGAGCTCGTTGAAATCGGCGGCGCCCTGCATATGGGCCACGGGGCCGAGGCCGGGCATACAGGCTGCAAGCCCAAGAACGGAAACGAAAATGACCTTGCGCATCGCGGCCTCCTGCCCGGTTTTCCTGCCAGCAGTGTGGCCGCAGGACGGGGGGCTGGCTTTGATCTGGCGCAAGGTGGGGGCCGTCGCGGTCATATCTCCAATGTCGCCCCGGGGGAGGCTGGCAAATGGCGTTGGTCTCTCCCGGGGCGCGCGGCGGGGTGAACCCCGCCCTACCCGGCTGCCGCCACCGCGCGGGCCGTCATCACCGCGACGAGATTGGCGCGGTAGGCCGGGGTGCCGTGCAGGTCGCCGATCAGGCCCTTGGGCGCGACCTTCAGGCCCTTGACCGAGGCGGGTTCCCAGACGGCCAGCGCCGCCTCGCCGTCTTTCCAGCGGAAGACCCCATCCTCCGAGGCGCCGGTGATGGCCACGCGCACCGAAGTCCCGGTCCTGGACACGAAGGCGCCGGTCAACGAGAACCGCGAGGCCGGCTGTTCGAACTTGGCGTAACCGGCGCGGTCGGGGAGGGGGAAGCGGACGGCCGTGATGATCTCGCCCTCCTCCAGCGCGGTCGAGAACAGGCCCTGGAAGTAGTCGTCGGCCGCGATCTCGCGCCGGTCGGTCACGACGGTCGCCCCGGTGCCCAGCACGGCGGCGGGGTAGCAGGCGGCGGGGTCGTTGTTGGCGAGGCTGCCGCCGATGGTGCCGCGGTTGCGGACCGCCGGATCGCCGATGCCGCCCGCCAGCACGGCCAGCGCCGGGAAGACGCCTTTGGCGGCGCGCGCCACCTCGGCATGGGGGGTCGCGGCGCCGATGGTCATCACGCGGCCCGCGACGCTGACGCCTTTCAGCGCGGCGATCCCGGTCAAGGAGACCAGAACGGCCGGTGTCGCCAGCCGCTGCTTCATCGTGGCGATCAGCGTCTGGCCGCCCGAGAGCGCCTGCGCGCCCTCGGCCTGCAGCGCCTTGACGGCCTCGGCGACCGAGGCGGGTTTCACGAAGTCGAAGTTTTGCATGGCAGCCTCCCTCAGCCGTTGATCGCCGCCCAGACCCGGGACGGGCTGACGGGCATGTCGATGTGCTTCACATGGGTGATCCCGCCGCGGTGGAGCGCGTCGATCACCGCATTGACGACGGCGGGGGGCGAGCCGATGGCCCCCGCTTCGCCGCAGCCCTTCACGCCCAAGGGGTTGTGGGTGCAGGGCGTCTGGCAGGAGTAATCCACGTTGTAGAAGGGCACGTCGGAGGCCCGCGGCATGGCGTAATCCATATACGAGCCGGTCAGCAGCTGGCCGTTGGCGTCATAGGTCGTGCTTTCCAGAAGGGCCTGGCCGATCCCCTGCCCCACGCCGCCATGCACCTGCCCCTCGACCACCATCGGGTTCATGATGTTGCCGAAGTCGTCGGCGCAGTGGAAGGCCTCGATGGTGACCTTGCCGGTGTCGGGATCGACCTCGGCCTCGCAGAGATAGGCGCCTGCCGGATAGGTGAAGTTGGCGGGGTCGTAGAAGGCGGTCTCTTCCAGGCCCGGTTCCAGCGTCTCCAACGGGTAGTTGTGGGGGACGTAGGCCGAGAAGGCGATCTCGCCGAAGGTCTTGGCCTTGTCGGTCCCCGCGACGGCGAACTTGCCCGCCTCGAAGGTGATATCTGCTTCGGAGGCCTCCAGCATATGGGCGGCGATCTTCTTGCCCTTGGCCACGATCTTGTCGATGGCCTTGGTGACGGCCACCCCGCAGACGGCAAGGGACCGCGAGCCGTAAGAGCCCATGCCGAAGGGGATTTTCGACGTGTCGCCATGGACGATTTCCACGGAAGCCTCGGGCACCCCCAGCTTATCCGCCACGATCTGGGCGAATACCGTCTCGTGCCCCTGCCCATGGCTATGGGCGCCGACCATGACGGAGATGTTCCCGGTCGCATTCACCCGCACCGTCGCGGCGTCATACAACCCCACGCGCGCGCCGAGCACGCCCACCAGGTGCGAAGGCGCGATGCCGCAAGCCTCGATCCAGGTGGAGAGCCCCAGCCCCCGCAGCTTGCCCTTCCTGGCCGAGGCCGCACGGCGCGCCTCGAAGCCCGCCACATCGGCGATCTCGATCACCTTGTCCAGCGTCGCCTGGTAGTTGCCCGTGTCATAGGCCAGCCCAACGGGCGTGGTATAGGGGAACATATCCGGGGTGATGAAGTTCTTGCGCCGGACCTCGAACGGGTCCAGCCCCAGCTCGCGGCACATCTGATCCACGACCCGTTCCAGCGAGAAGGTCGCCTCGGGGCGGCCCGCGCCGCGGTAGGCATCGACCGGGGCGGTGTTGGTGAAGACCGTCTTCACGTTCACATAGACATGCGGCACCTTGTAGGGCCCGGCCATCAGCGTGCCATGCAGGAAGGTCGGCGTCACGGTCGCGAAGTTGGACAGGTAAGCGCCGACATTGGCATAGGTCTCGGTGCGGAAGGCGAGGAATGTGCCGTCCTTCTCGCAGGCCAGTTCGATCTTCGTCACATGGTCGCGGCCATGGGCGTCGCTCAGGAAGCTTTCCGAGCGTTCCGCCGTCCATTTCACCGGGCGGGCGAGCTTTTTCGCCGCGGCCAGAACCAAAGCCTCTTCGCCGTAGTGATAGATTTTCGACCCGAACCCGCCGCCCACGTCGGGGGCCACGACCGTCAGCTTGTTCTCGGGGATGCCCAGCACGAAAGCCGCCACCAGAAGCCGCGTCAGGTGGGGGTTCTGGCCTGTCTCTTATACACATCTCCGAGCCCACGAGACTAGGCATGAT
>CAMFIX010000440.1 GCA_945952425.1 uncultured Pseudorhodobacter sp.
GACTTCGACCATTCCAGCCAGATATCCTCGGTGATGTTGACGGCTTCGGCATCGGTGGCCGATTGCAGCTGTTTGAACAGATCGTCCAGCCGGCTGCCCGTGGGCGCGTCGGCGAAGGCCCCGGCCGCCAGAAGCGCGAGGAAGGACGCAAGGAAACCATTGGCAAGGGCGGTGCGGACTTTCATAAGATCAACGTAACGCATGGGGCCGAAAATGCCAGTGGGGCGGGCTCACAAAGGAGACAGAATGAGCAAGGTGATCGAGGGGGCGGTGGCGGCGCTGTCGGGCAAGACGTTCGACGCGGTGGCGAAATTCGTCATCGAGGGCGAGGGGTCGATCATGCTGGACGCATCGGGCCCACGGGCGGGGGACGAGCCGGCCGACGTGGTGCTGACGGCCCGCGCGGAGGTGTTCCAGGGGCTCCTGGCCGGGGAGGTCTCGGCGACGAGCGCGTTCATGACGGGCAAGCTGAAGGTCGATGGCTCGATGGGGCTGGCGATGAAGCTGGGGCAGGCCTTGAGTTGAGCGCGCCTTACGATGCGGCCCTGGCCGGGGGGCCGGAGGCGCAGGCGCATTGGCTGCGCACCCGCGACGGGGTGCGGGTGCGGGCCTGCGTGTGGCACGGCGGGCCGAGGGTCGTGGTGCTGCTGCCCGGCTGGACGGAGTATGTCGAGAAATACGGGCGGCTGGCGGGCGACCTGGCGGCGGCGGGGTTCTCGGTCGTTTCGCTGGACTGGCGCGGCCAGGGGCGGTCGGACCGGCCCCTGCCCGACCGCAGCCGCAGCCATGTCGGCGATTTCGCGGAATACCAGGCCGACCTGGATGCGGTGCTGCAGCTGGTCGAGGGCCTGCCCGGGCCGCGCTATCTGCTCGCCCATTCGATGGGCGGGCTGATCGGGCTGCGCGCCTTGATGCGGGGGGTGAGGTTCGAGCGGGTGGCGTTTTCCTCGCCTTTGTGGGGCGTGCCGCTGGCCGCCTGGCAGCGGCCGCTGGCGGTGGTGCTGCCCAAGATCGCGGGGCGGCTCGGGGTCAACCTCTGGCTCGCCCCGGGGACGAGCCGCACGAATATCGTGGCGCAGGGCGTGTTTGAGGGCAACCGGCTGACCAACGACCGCGCGACCTGGGAGTGGATGGTGGCGCAGGCGCGGGCGGAGGACGATTTTGCGCTGGGGGGGCCGACGATCGCCTGGGCGGGAGCAGCGCTCGCCGAATGCGCGGCTCTGGCGGGGATGGCGTCCCCGGCGGTGCCCTGCCTGACCTTCATGGGCACCGACGAGCGGGTGGTCTCCCCCGCCGCCATTCCCGAACGCATGGCGCGCTGGCCGGGCGGGCGGCTGGTGGTGAAGCAAGGCGCAAGGCATGAGGTGCTGATGGAGGTACGGGGGGGGAGGGCGGAGGTTCTGGCGGAGGTTTTGGGGTTCTTCGGGGGGTGAGGGGGGCTCCGCCGACTGGAGCCTTGCGGATGAGGCCCAAGCGGCGCCCTGCCGACTGCGAAGACGGCCAAGGTGACCCGAGGGCGCCCGTCCCGAAGGGAGGAGTTTGAGCCCACCGGGAAAGACTGTCCGACCCGTGGGAACGGCGGGTTGAAACCCGCCCTACCAGAGCGCTCGGAGAGGTTTTGGCAAAGCAAAAGGCGAGGGCAAACGGCGGGTTTATACCCGCCCTAAGAGGGGCGAGCTGTAGGGCAGGTTTCAACCCGACGCGCATGGGCGCATTGGGTTTGCCTCAAGCGGCAGCGACGGACTTGGAGGCATTCTCCCCGCAAGACGGTGGGCTCCGCCCGATAGCCATGCCGCCTTGGCCCCACTTCGGGCCAGAAAACGGCTTGGATGCGTCGGCAGGCACAAGGCTGAAACTCCGCCCCCGTAAGGCGCGCCCCGGGGAAGACCCTGCCCCACAGTCGGCGGGGCGACGGCGGGCGGCGGGCGGTGCGCGACCAGTCGGCGGGGCCTTCCCTACCACTCTGCCGGCTGCTTCCTGCGGAAGAACCCGCCCGTCGGCCCGTCTTCGGGCAAGAGCGCCAGCCAGACCGGCGTCTCGGCGCCTTCTTCCGGCGACAGGGGCGCGCCCTCGCCGCCCATCCGCGTGCGCACCCAACCCGGGTCGCAGGCGTTCACCTTCACCCCCGGCGGCAAATCGCGCGGCAGCACCCGTGTCAGCGCGTTCAGCGCCGCCTTGGCGATGGAATAGGCGCCGGGGCCGCCGAGGCCCCGCGCATGGCTCCCCAGCCCCGAGGACATCATCACCACCCGCCCCCAGCCCGTCTGCCGCCAATGCGGCACGCTCATGCGGATCAGGTCGAGGGGCGCGGCCACCATCACCTCCATCGCCTCGGTGAAATCCGACCCCGGCTCCAAGAGCGAGCCCTGGCGGTAAAGCCCCGCATTGTTCACCAAGATGTCCCAGCCGCCGCTTTCGGCGAAGGCCGCGAACCAGCTGTCGGGATCGCCGAGGTCGAGCTTCACCGAGGCGCAGCCCAGGGCCCGCGCCGCCTCTGCCCCCGCGGCCGGATCGCGCGCCCCGATGGTCACCCGGACGCCCCGCGCGATCAGCCCCGCGGCGATGGCGCGCCCGATGCCGCGGTTGCCCCCCGTCACCAGGGCCGTGGGATGAAGCGGTCTCATGCCAGATGCGCCGCGATGATCTGGTCGAAAGAGGTCTCGGCGGTGAACCCCGCCTCGCGGGCGCGGGTCGCGGTGAAATCGCAGGGCCAGGTCGCGACGATGCGCTGGATCGTCTCGTCGGGCGCGCGCCGGATCAGATCGACCGCGCCCTGCCCGGCCACCTTGCGCAAAGCCTCGATTTCCTCGGCCACCGTGGCCGAGAGCCCCGGCATGTTCAGCGCCCGCCGGTCGCCGAAACGCGCCAGGTCCAGGCCCAGCGCATGGGTGAAGAACCCCACCGCGGCGGCGGGCGAGGCGAACCAGTGGCGCACCGTGTCCGGCACCGGCAGGACGGCGGGCAGGCCCGCCAAGGGCTCGCGCAGGATGTTCGAGAAAAACCCCGAGGCCGCCTTGTTCGGCGCCCCCGGCCGGATGCAGATCGTGGGCAGCCGCAGCGAGAGCCCGTCGATGAAACCGCGGCGGGTGTAGTCCGAGATCAGAAGCTCGGTGATCGCCTTTTGCGTGCCGTAAGAGGTGCGCGGCGTCAGGTGGAAGTCGTCGGGGATCTTCTGGGGGAAAGGCGCGCCGAAGACGGCGATGAAGGAGACGAACAGAAATTTCGGCCGGTGGGCTTGGGGCGGCCGGATCGCCTCCAGCAGCGCTCGGGGGTCTTCC
>CAMFIX010000441.1 GCA_945952425.1 uncultured Pseudorhodobacter sp.
AACAAGGAACAGAAGGCGGTTCTGGGGGCCCACCGGATGTTCGCCCATTCCCGCGGCTGGCTGCGCGGGATGGAGGAGGACATCCAGAAGGGCCTCTCTGCCGAAGCCGCGGTCGAAAAGGAACAATCGGCGGCGCGCGCCCGGCTGGAGCAGGTGCCGGACGCCTATCTGCGGGAACGCTTGTCGGACCTCGACGACCTGTCCAACCGGCTCTTGCGCATCCTGACGGGGCAGGGGCAGGACACCGGGGCGGCGATGCCCGACACGCCGGTGCTGGTCGCCCGCAACATCGGCCCGGCGGAGCTTTTGGAATACGGCCGCAAGCTGAAGGGCGTGATCCTGGAGGAAGGCTCGGTCGGCAGCCATGCGGCGGTGGTGGCGCGGGCTTTGGCGATCCCGATGGTCATCCACGCCAAGGGCATCGTGGCCGAGGCCCTGAACGGCAACCCGGTGCTGGTCGATGGCGACCAGGGCATCGTGCACCTGCGCCCCGACGATAGCGTCGCCCGCAGTTTCCGCGACAAGATCGCCATGCAGGCCGAGGCGCAAAAGCGCTATGCCGCCTTCCGCGACCTGCCCGCCACCTCGCGCGATGGCACGACGGTCGAACTGCACATGAACGCGGGGCTGATGGCCGACCTGCCCTCGCTGGCGGGCTCGGGGGCCTTGGGCGTCGGCCTCTTCCGCACCGAGTTGCAATTCCTGATCCGCAACAAGATGCCGCAGCGGGCGGAACTCGCCACGCTTTATGCCCGCGTCATGGATGCCGCCAAGGGCAAGCCGGTCTGCTTCCGCACGCTCGACATCGGCTCGGACAAGGTGCTGCCCTATATGAAACCGCAGGACGAGCCCAACCCCGCGATGGGCTGGCGCGCGCTGCGGGTGGGGTTGGACAAGCACGGCGTGTTGCGCATGCAGCTGCAGGCGCTGATCCGGGCCTCCAAGGGGCGGCCCCTGACGGTGATGTTCCCCTTCGTCAGCGAATTCGGCGAGTTCAAGACGGCGCGGTCCCATGTCTTCCGCGAGCTGCACCGAGAAAAGAGCCTCGGCCACCCGGTGCCCGTCGATGTCAAGATCGGCGCCATGCTGGAGACGCCCTCGCTGGCCTATGCGCCTGACGAGTTCTTCCGGCTGACCGATTTCATCTCCATCGGCGGCAACGACCTGAAACAGTTCTTCTTCGCCGCCGACCGCGAGAACGAACGGGTCCGCAAGCGCTATGACGTCTTGAACTACACCTTCCTGAACTTCATGGGCCATATCATCGCCCGCTGCACGCCCTTCGGCACGCGGCTGTCCTACTGCGGCGAGGATGCCGGGCGGCCCATCGAGGCGCTGGCTTTCGCGGCCATGGGGCTGAAGGTTCTGTCGATGCGCCCGGCCTCCATCGGGCCGGTCAAGGCGCTGCTCCGGGCGGCGAATGTGAAGGCGGCGCGGGCGGTGATGGACGAGGCCGAGGACAAGGGCGCGGAATCGGCGCGCGAGGCCTTGATGGGCTATCTTTCCACCCTGGATATTTGAAGGGGGCCCGAAAGGGCCCCCGTTCAGTCGGCATGCACCGCGGCCGGTGCCGGGGCGCCCATCGCCTTGGGCTTGCGCAGCGTGAAGGCCAGGGGGATGGCGCAAAGCGTCACCACCATCATCAGCCAGAAGTCGTCGATGTAACTCACCATCGCGCCCTGGATGTTCACCAGCCCGTCCAGCTGCGCCAGCGCCAGCGGATTGCCCGCCGCCGCCCCGGGCGAGACCTGCTGCAAGACCGGGTTGAACGGGTTGATCCAGGCGCCCATCTCGGCATGGTTGATCTGCACATTCCGCGTCAAGACCGCCGAGACGATGGAGATGCCGATGGACGAGCCGATGTTCCTGACCAGCGAGAAGAGCGAGGTCGCATCGGCGCGATACCGCGTCTCGATCGTGGCAAAGGCGATGGTCGAAAGCGGCACGAAGACCAGCCCGAGCCCCAGCCCCTGCACGATCCCCGTCCAGATCACCGGCCAGGCGCCCATCTGCGGCGAAAAGCCCGTCATCTCGTAAAGGCTCAAGGAGGTCAGCAAAAGCCCGCCCACTACCAGGATACGCGCATCGACCGTGCGCACCAGTCGCCCCACCAGGATCATGGAAATCATCGTCCCCACCCCCCGCGGCCCCATCACGAGGCCCGTGGTGATGACCGGATAGCCGAAGATGCGGCTCAGCATCGGGGGCAGCAGCGCCAGCGAGGCCAGAAGGATGATCCCGATGATGAAGATGAAGATCAGCCCCATCCGGAAGTTCAGATCCTTGAACATCCCGGGTTCGAGGAAGGGCGCCGCCGAGGTGTTGATATGGATGACGAAGACCCAGAACCCGGTCAGCGACAGGCCAAGGTAGATCCAGATCTCGGGCGCGTTGAACCAGTCGACCTCGCCGCCGCGGTCCAGGATCATCTGCAACGCGCCGATGCCGAGCGAGAGCATGGCAAAGCCGAAGAAGTCGAAGCGCCGCAGCCGCAGGGTCGATTTCGGCAGCCAGGCCGCGCAGCCGATGATGGCCACGATGCCGATGGGCAGGTTGATGAGGAAGACCCAGCGCCAGTTATAGCTCTCGGTCAGCCAGCCGCCCAAGGTCGGCCCGATGATCGGCCCGACCATGATCCCCGCCCCCCACATCGCCATGGCGGAACCCGCCTTCTCGCGAGGGTTGATGTCCAGCAGGAAGGTCTGGCTCAAGGGCACGATGGCCGCGCCGAAAATCCCCTGGATCAGGCGGAAGATCACCATGGCCGGCAGGCTCCAGGCGATGCCGCAGGCCAGCGAGGCCGCGACAAAGCCGATGATCGACACGAGGAACAATTCGCGCTTGCCGATCCGGTCCGAGAGCCAGCCCGTCACCGGCGTCATGATGGCGGCGGCGACGATGTAGCTGGTCAGAACCCAGGTGATCGTGTCCTGGCTGGCGCCCAGGTCGCCCGTCATCGAGGGCAGCGCGACGTTTGCAATCGTCGTGTCCAAAACCTGCATGATCGTGGCCAGCATGATCATCAGGGTAATCAGCCCGCGGTTGGGATACTCCCCATTCGGGCCGAATTTCGGGTCCGAGGACATGTCATTTCCCCGCGAAAGCGGCCGGCAGCAGGTCGCTCCAATGGCGGGTCACGCCGGTATCGACCGAGGCTTCCGCGCTCATCCCCGAGACCACCGGCAGATCGCCGAGGTTGTCCAGCACGATCCGCACCGGCACGCGCTGGGTCACCTTGACCCAGTTGCCCGTGGCGTTCTGCGCCGGGA
>CAMFIX010000442.1 GCA_945952425.1 uncultured Pseudorhodobacter sp.
CCCCAGCGCAGCCACGCGGGTGTCGTAGCCGTCGGGCAACTTGGTGATCATGTCATGCGCCGCCGCCTTGCGGGCTGCGGCGACGACCGCCTCGCCATCGGGGTTCGACTGCAGACGGGCGATGTTCTCGGCGATCGTGCCTTCGAAAAGGGTGATGCGCTGCGGCAGATAGCCGATATAGCTGCCCAGCCGGTCGGGATCGTATTGATCCAGCGCCGCGCCATCCAGCCGCACCTTGCCGCCCGCGGGCTTCCAGGCGCCGATCAGCGCGCGCGCCAGCGTCGACTTGCCCGCGCCCGAGGGCCCGATGATGCCCATGGCCTGGCCCGGCTCCAGCCGGAAAGAGACCATGCGCAGCACCGCCTGCGTCTCGCCCGGGGGCACGACGGTCAGGTTCTGCGCCTCCAAGAGCCCTTTCGGACCGGGGAGTTCGGTGTGCATCGGCTCGGGCTGAACCTTGGTCAAAAGCTCCGACAGGCGCAGGCGGGCTTCCTGCGCCCGGGTGACCAGCGCCCATTGGCTGACCGCCATTTCAATGGGTTGCAGCGCGCGGCCCAAGAGGATCGAGCCGGTAATCATCGCGCCCGACCCCATCTCTCCCTTGATGACGAAGAGCGCGCCAAGGCCCAGCATCGCCGATTGCAGGAACTGGCGGAAGATTTTCGAGACGGTGCCGAAGACGCCCGCGTAATCCGCCGCCTCGATCCCCTGCTCCAGCGCGAAACGCCGCGCCACCTGCCAACGGTCGAAGGCGGCCGAGGTCATGCCCAGCGCCTGGACGACCTCGCCCTCCTGCTTGATGCCGTCCGATAGCATTTCTGACCGCATCTGCGCCGCATTGGCGCGCAACAGCGGCTGCTTGGTGAACCACTGGTTCAGCCAGGTGATCCCCACCAGCAGGATACCGCCGGCGACCGCGGTCCAGCCCAGCACGGCGTGAAAGGCGAAGATGGCGGCGAAAAACATCGGCGCCCAGGGAATGTCGAAGATCGCGATCAGCACCGGAGAGGCCCAAAGCCGCTGGATCGCCTCCAGGTCGCGCTGCGCGGCCGTGGCGAGCGGGTCGTTCGGCACCAGGCTCATCCGCTTGATCGCGGCGGCAAAGACCCTGCGGTCGAGCTTTTCCTGGATGCGCGCGCCGATCCGGCTCATCACCCGACCGCGGGCATAGTCCAAGACGCCCATCGCCGCATAAAGCACTGCCATCAGCGCAGAAAGGGCCCAAAGCGTGGGTTCGGACCGCGCCCCCAGCACCCGGTCATAGACCTGCAGCATGTAAAGCGGCCCGGTCAGCATCAAGAGATTGACGAAGACAGAGAAAAGGAAAGCTGCGAACAACAGTCCGCGCAAATCACGTCGGGCGGCGTCGAGTTCCTCTCGCCCCCGTTTGAATTCCAATGGCGCCATTCAGGCTCTCCTTGTGCGCTCCGGGTTCGGCGGAAATTGCCCGCGGACCTGCCGGTCCTCCGCTTGCCCGTTGTCTTGACGGCGCTGCCAGCATAAGGCTGGGCGCTGAAAAGGGAAAGCGGGACGAATCCGGCAATTTTCAGCGTTTTCGGAGGCATTTGGTGGTGCAGGGCGTGAAGAAACGGCTGTCGGCGCTGATCGGGCTGGTTTTGCTGGCGGTTTCGGCCTGCAGCGCGCCACCGGCGAGCGGGATCAATGACCCTTACGAGGGTTTCAACCGCAAAGTGCACGGGTTCAACACCGCGGTTGACAAGAATGTGATCCGTCCGCTGGCCTCGGGCGCCAGCCGCGTCGTGCCCGAGCCCGTCTCGCGCGGGGTTTCGCATTTCGCCGCGAATGTCGCTTTGCCCGGCATGGTGGTCAACGACATCCTGCAGCTGAACATCGGCGATGCGGCGCACAACACGCTGCGGTTCCTGGTGAATACGACAGTGGGCATCGGCGGGCTCTGGGATGCCGCGGCCGCAGGCGGCGCGCCGCCGCGGCCGACCGATTTCGGCCAGACCCTGCATGTCTGGGGCATGGCCGAGGGGCCCTATACCGAATTGCCGCTGCTTGGCCCCTCGACCGCGCGGGATGCGCTTGGCGACGTGGTCGATTACGCGATGAACCCGCTGAAATTCCTGGTGCCTAAGAACAAGCTGTGGATCGGCACGGCGGCCAAGGTCTATTCCAAGCTGGACAAACGGGGCAGGTATTCCGAAACCGTCGATTCCATCCTATATGATAGTGCGGACGGCTATGCCCAGGCCCGGTTGCTGTACCTGCAGAACCGCCGCTATGACCTGGGCGAGACCACGAGCGAGAGCGATTTCGAGGATCCCTATGCGCAGCAATGACCGACAGACCATCCACCTGACCCGCCGCGCCTTCGGCGCCGGGCTCGCCGCGGGGACCGGCTTCCTGGCGCTGGCCCTGCCGGTGCGGGCGCTGACCGTCGACCAGGCGCGCGGGCTGATCGACCAGGCCATAGCCGAGGTGAACAAGGTCATCAACTCCGGCAAGGCCGAGGCGGCGATGTATGCCGATTTCGAGAACATCTTCGCGACCTATGCCGATGTGCCGACCATCGCACGCTCGGCCCTGGGGCCGGCGTCGAAAACCGCCAGCGCGGCCCAGATGGCGGCTTTCACCAAGGCCTACCAGTCCTACATCAGCCGCAAATACGGCCGCCGCTTCCGCGAATTCATCGGCGGCAAGATCGAAGTGACCGATGCGCGGCCCTACAAGAGCTATTACGAGGTCATCTCGACCGCGACCCTGCAGGGTCAGGCGCCCTTCGACCTGCGCTGGTGGGTGGGCGACAAGTCGGGCAAGAACCTGTTCTTCAACATCATCATCGAGGGGGTCAACATGCTGGCCTCCGAGCGCACCGAGATCGGCTCGATCCTCGACAAGAACGGCGGCGACATCGACAAGGTGATCACCGAGCTGAACGCCTCGTAAGACCGCGTTCCGCGGCGCCGTGGCAACAACAAAGGCCGCAGGCTCGATGCCTGCGGCCTTTGTCCTTTCGGGAAGGAAACGCCCGGCCCGGGCATCGAGCCCGGTCCGCGCGTCGCTGCCGCGGGTCTAGTTCCCGCCGCCGAGCAGATCCTGGATGATCGACGAGATCGGGTCTTGCGGCACGGCCTGGGCGGGCGGCGGCAGGGGCGTCTCGGTCGTGCCCTGCGCGGGAGGCAGCTTGGGCTCGGGCACGATCAACGGCAGTTGCTTGACCGGCAGGCCGTCTTCCACCCGGCTCATGACCTCGTGCCAGATCTCCGCCGGCAGCCCGCCGCCCGTCACGCCCTTC
>CAMFIX010000443.1 GCA_945952425.1 uncultured Pseudorhodobacter sp.
GGGCGCCCCAGCGCGTCGAGGCTGCGACCCCCGCCGCCGGGGCCCCCGGCGCCACGCTGCGCAGGGCGCCTTGCGGAATGCGCCCGCGGTGCAGCTGGCGGAACTGCGCGGCATCCGCCGCGGCGGGCCAGCGCCCCACCCCGTCCAGCACATGCACCTCGCCCGCCATCCGCAGCATCATCGGCGCGATCCCGCCCAGCTGCACCTGCTCGGCCTGCAGCACGGTCAGCGCGATACAGGCCGCCACCCCCGCATCCACCGCATTGCCGCCGTCGCGCAGCACCTCGGCCGCGATCTCCGCGGCGGTCGGGTGACCGGCTGATACTGAAAACTTCGGCATTTGCTTGTGAACAGGCCTGCGAATCACGATCTTGTACGCTTGTAATACAGGCAGGAGATTACCTACAATTCCAAGGCCGCTCCCGCCCGGGACGGCAGGGGAACAAAGCCTGAAGATGAACCGCGCCGAACGTGCCTTGCCGCTGCCCCCGACCCTGATCGGCCTGTCCGCGCGCGGGGGCGGGCCCAGCGTCGTCTTCTGCCCCGATGTCGGCGGCAATGTGATCTATGCCCGTCAGCTGGTGCGGGCGCTGGGGGCCGGGCCCTCCAGCTATGGCCTGCGCCTCGCGCCCGAGATGATCGAGACGCTGGATGCGCTGACGCTGCAATCCGCCGCCCGCCGCTTTGCCGCCGATCTGATGGCCGCCGACCTGCCGCGGCCCCTGCATGTGGTGGGCTTCTCCTTCGCGGGCTATATGGCGGCCGAGACCGCGCAGCAGCTGAGCCTTCTGGGCCAGCCGCCCGACCGGCTGTGGATTCTCGACCTGACCGCCCGGCGCGAGCTGAGCTTGCGCAGTCTTCTGAGCGTCCTGCGCTCGCGGTTTGCGGCGAACCGGGGGCAGGTGCTGCACCGGCAGGGCTTCATCCGCATCGACCTGGCCGGTCACCCCGAGGGCTATCGGCGCATCCTGACCCGGCTTTACACGCTGTTCTCGCGCTATCGGCCCGGGCGCTGGGCGGGGCGGGCGACCGTGGTCGTCGCGCGCGACGGGGCGGGGCGGAAGGCGGCCCCCGATCTCGGCTGGGGCCGCTATATCGCCGAGGTCGATTGCGTTGCGGTGCCGGGCGATCACCTGGGCATGATGCATGACGCGGGCCATGTCACGGCCCTGGCCGCGCGGTTCCTCGACCAGTTCCGCAAGGATGCCGCTGCCACGCCCTAAACCCGCGCTTTCCGCCGAAGCGCCCTTTTCCGCGGCGCCCCGGCGTGCTCTATCTTGCGACGGGCCGGCGATCCGGCCGCCCTCTGCACGGAGCCGCCATGACCCCCGTCCTGCAACTGGCCGACCCCGAGACCGGCATCGCGACCCTGGTCCGCCATTTCGGCTTTGCCCGGCAGGGGGATCGGCTGATCCATGGCACGCAAAGCATCGCGGTGACCGGCGCCGGGCACCCCGCGGGCTTTCGGCTGTTTGCCTTCGACCACCTGGCGCTGCGGGTGCCCGATGTCGATGCGGCTTTCGCGGCGGCACAGGGGCAGGGCGCGCCGGTCCATGCGGGCTTTACCCCGAACGGCCCGCGCGAGATCCCCGAGTTCGGCGCCTCGGGCGTGCGCTTTGCCTTCTGCCGCACGCCCGAGGGTTGGCCCTTGGAGTTCTGCGCCCCCCTCGGCGCGCCGACCCCGCTTGGCCACGACCATTACGGCCTGCGCGTCACCGATGTGCCCGCCGCCATAGCCGGGCTGGAGGCCGAGGGCGGCCGCCTGCTCTCGCGCCACCGGCTGGGGGCGATCGACGTGGCCTTCGTGGCCCTGGACGACGGCGTCTTCGAGATTTTCGACGAGGCCGCGCCCCAGGGTCTGACCCAGGGCGTCGGCGGCTGGATCGGCTTTGTGCCTTAAGCCCCGCGCAGCCGGTCGAGGCTGAGCGCCCCGCCGCCCAGATGGATCAGTGCCAGGGCCATCGCGGCCCAGGGCAGGTGAAAATTGGCCCAGCCGTCGGGCACCGTCAGCTGGATCACCGCGGTCATCCCCAGGATACCCAGCGCCGCGAAACGGGTGCCGAGGCCGAGGACCAGGAGGATCGGCAGCAGGATCTCGGCCGTGCCCGAGGCGAAGGCAAAGGCGGTGGGATAGGGATAGGGGATTTCCGCGCCGAAGATGTGCAGGCGGAACTCGGTCGAAAAGAGATATAGCGCCCCGCCCGACAGTTGCCCGAACCCGTCCCATTTCGTCAGGCCGGAGAAGAAGAACGGCACCGCCAGGGCAAAACGCAGCGCCAGGGCGACCAGGGTGGTGGGCAGGCGCGACAGCAGGGTTTCAAGGCGGGTCATGCGGGGTCTCCCTTTGTGAATGCGCCGAGCGCGACGAGCCCGGTCAGCGCGCGGCCGAAATCAGGGGCGAGGGGGGCGGCGGCTTCCAGGCTTTCGCCGTCCAGAAGCGCGCGCAGGAAGGGCAGATCGGCAGGGGGCAAGAGTTGCACCTGAACCTGCAGGCCGGGCCGGGTGACCAGGATCACCTCGGCGCCCTGCGCCTCGGTGACCCTGGGCCCGCCGCTATGCGCCGCCCAGATCGTGCCGACGGGCCAGTCGGACACCACGAGCTGCAGCGCGGGATGGGGGTGCAGGACGGGGCTTGTCAGCGTCGCAAGGTCGGCCAGCTGCAGGGGAGGCGCATCGGCGGCGTGGTAGGCGCGGGTCCAGGCGGCCTCCAACCGGGCGAGGTCGGGCAGCCAGGGCAGGGTCTCGGCGCCGGGGAAGGTGGCGGCGAAATCGGGGAAGCTCTCGCCCCAGAGGTGCAGGACAGGAGAGACGGGCGGGTGCTGGCGCAGGTAGGCCCGCGCCATGGCCCGGAAGAACTCGGCGCCGGTGACGGCTTCGGTCACCGGAAAGCGGGCCTGCAGGGCGCGGATCAGCGCGACATGGACATTGTTGCGATAGACGGCAAAGCGCGAGGGGTCGGTCGTCAGACCCGCGGGCGGGGCGGTGCCGAACAGCGCCGCGGCAAAGGTCTCGATCATGCGCGCACCCGGGCGACTTCGTCCAGCAGCCGGGGGAAGGATGGCACGTCATTGTCCCATTCGATCAGCGTGGGCAGGCTGGCCCCCCCGGCGCGCCGATAGAGCGCCAGCACGTCCTCCGACACCCCGCAGCCATGGGTGTCGATCAGCAGGGGCGCGCCGGTCGCATCCTCCTCGACCTCATGGCCGCCCAGGTGAATCTCGCCGACCAGCCCCATCGGAAAGCGGTCGATATAGGCC
>CAMFIX010000444.1 GCA_945952425.1 uncultured Pseudorhodobacter sp.
CGTCCGCATCGACGCGCAAGCCGGGGTCGCGGCCGCAGAGGTCTTGCGGCTTGCCGCGGCTGTCGATCAGGCGTCGAAGCATCCTGTCGCACAGGCCATCGTGGCAGCGGCGCAAGAGCGGGGCCTGGCTCTGCCGGTTCCCCGCGACGTGGTCGAAATACCGGGGGAAGGGGTCACGGGCGTCCTGGAGGGGCGCGAGGTGATCGTCGGCGGTGACAGCTTTGTCGCAGGCCGTGTGGGCGAGGTGCCAGGCAATCGCCCGGAGCTTGCGGTCGGCTCGGTCATCGTGGCCATAGCCGTGGAGGGCCGCATGGCCGGCCATCTGGTCATGTCCGATCCGTTGCGCGGCGGAGCGGCCGAGATGCTGACGGCCCTGCGGCAGCAGGGGGTCGAGCGCATCTTGCTCGCCACCGGGGACCGGGCCGAAGTTGCCGAGCGCGTGACCGCGGGCCTTGGTCTCGACGGGATACAGGCGGGCCTGACGCCGGACGGGAAAGTGCAGCTGGTCCTGGCAGAGCATGAAAGCGGCCCGGTCATGATGGTGGGCGACGGGGTGAACGACGCCCCGGCGCTTGCGGCGGCAGATGTAGGGGTCGCGATGGGCGTGCGCGGGGCAGCAGCCAGCGCCGAGGCGGCGGATGTGGTCTTGCTGGTGGACCGCGTGGACCGCATCGCCGCAGGGATGGAGATCGCACGCCGCGCGCGCCGCATCGCTTTGCAAAGCGTGGTCGTGGGCATCGGCCTGTCGGTCTTGGGAATGGTGGCGGCGGCCTGCGGCTATCTTGCCCCGGTCCAGGGGGCGCTGATCCAGGAAGCGATCGACGTCGCCGTGATCTTCAACGCCCTGCGCGCCTTGCGGATTTCGCCCGGAGGTCTCGCCGTGCCACGCAGCTGACGCGAGGCGCGTCTGCATGACCTGCGTTCCTTTGCTCGGAAAACGCTTTGTCCTTTCTGAAGAAAAGTCCCTTGCTCATCGACAGGCGGGGTCAATCGGCCGGGGCGTTCTGCGAAATGCCGGAATAGTCGAAGCTGCGGGCATGGGCGTGGAAGGCGTGCTGCGCCGCCGAGCGGTGGCGGGCGTTCGGCATCACCAGCGACAGCGGAGAGGGCGGTATCTGCCAGCCGGGCAGGATTTCATGCAGCTGGCCCGTGGCGAGGTAAGGGCGACAGACATAGGTCGGCAGCAGGGCAACGCCCAGGCCTTGGACCGCGGCCTGCAGCAGAAAGCCCATCGAGTCGGATTGCGCTGCCGCCCTGGGCCTCAGCCGGTGGGTGGTGCCGTCGCGGGTGAGTGTCCACTCGGGTTGGGCCACGAGGACAAGGCAGCGCAGGCCCGCCAGCCCGCGCGGGCCTTCCAACGGGCAGTCCTTTGCCGCGACCAGGCTGCGGCGGATCTGTGCGAGGCGGGTCTGGATCAGCTCTTGGCCCACGACATCGCCAACCCGGAAAGCGAAATCCACCCGCTCGGCGATCAGGTCGACCGGGCGGTTGGTGGCGAGGATATCGACGGCGATCCCGGGATAGGCCGCGGTGAAAGGGGCGAGGAAGCCGGGCAGGAAATGGGTCGCCGTCACCTCGGCGCAGGTGATGCGGATCGTGCCCTCGGGCTGATCCTTGAGGTCGCACATCGCCCGGTCCGCCGCCTCGGCCTCGGTCCGCAGGCGACGACAATGGTCGAGATAGACCAGCCCCGCCGCCGTCAGGGTCACTGCCCTGGTCGAACGGTTCAGAAGGCGCAGCCCCAGCCGGGCTTCGAGCCCCGATATCCTTTGGCTGACCGTCGACTTGGGCAGGCGCAGACGCATCCCGGCTTGCGTGAAACTGCCGGTCTCTGCCACTTCGGCAAAAAGGATCATGTCTTCGGCATGGCCCATGTGCGCCCCTATTGTCCGCCTTTCCAGACAATAGGCGAAACGGGACCGGCGCCCAAGCGGTCAGAGCCGGACAAGCTGCTTGCCGAAATTCTCGCCCTTCAGCATGCGGACGAAGGCGGCGGGAACCTGGTCGATCCCCTCCAGAACATCCTCGCGCGGGGTCAGTTTGCCTTGCCGATACCACTGCAGAAGCTGCGCCCGGGCCGTAGCATACTGCGCCTCGAAGTCGTCAAGCAGGAAGCCCTCCATTCGAAGCCGCTGCACCAGGAAGCGCCGCAGGTAACGCGGGCCGATGTCGGGCTGATCGAAGCGGGAAGCCAGGGCGACCGTGCCCACGACCACGATGCGGCCGAAGCGGTTCATGTTCAGAAGCGCCGCGTCATGGATCGGGCCCGCGGTGTTGTCGAGGAAGACGTCGATCCCCTTGGGGCAAGCCTCGGCGATGGCGGCCTGCAGGTCGGCGCCGCGGTGGTTGATGCCCGCGCGGTAACCCATGGAGCGGCACGAGTCGAGCTTATCCTCGCTGCCCGCAACGGCCACCGGATCAAGCCCCTTGATCCGCGCGATCTGCCCGGCGACCTGGCCCACAGCCCCAGAAGCCGCTGAAATCAGAACAGTTTCTCCCGCCTTCGGGCTGCCGGTGTGCAGAAGCGCGAAGTAGGCGGTCAGACCCGGCATGCCCAGGCACCCCAGCGCCGTCTGGACCGGCGCCGCGCTTGGGTCAAGCCGCAGAGCCGAGGCGGCAGGAACCTTGGTGACGGGTTGCCAGCCGAAGTCATCCGACAGGACGATCTCGCCGGGCTGGAAAAGCGGGGATTCCGAACGGATCACCTCGCCGACCCCGCCGCCCACCATCATCTCGCCCAAGGCTTGCCCCGCCGCGTAATTCTGCGCCGTCGAAAGCCGCGCCCGCATATAGGGGTCGACCGAAAGCCAGAGCGTGCGGACCAGGAGTTCCCCTGGCCCTGGAACGGGCTCGGGCCGGTCCTCAAGACGGAAGTCGTCCGTCGCGGGCAGGCCAGAAGGAAAGCGGCGAAGAACCCAGGTGGGATTGCTGGACATCAGGGGGGGGCTCCGGCTGTGAACGATGTACAGGTTAAGGGAGGGGCGTTGGGGTGGAAAGCCCGCCGGAACGAACTTTCTGTTCGGATTTTGGAACAAAGCCCAACCGCCCGTCAGCAGCGGGCAAAGCGGGGGATTAAGGCGCGGGAGACTTTGCCGGTCTTTGTCGGCAGAGGCGGGACGCAAAAGAGCCGGAAAACCCGGTTGAAGAGAAATCCGCCTGGCCCGAAGCACCTTCTGCATTCCCCGCTTGGCATCATCGATAGTGTCCCACGGCGTGGTGTAGGAGCGCCGACCCTCGGAGAGGTCAGGGCT
>CAMFIX010000445.1 GCA_945952425.1 uncultured Pseudorhodobacter sp.
GGCGCACCCTTTGGAAACCCCGTGGATATTTATCGACCAATGAAATGGGGGCGCCGCGGACAACCGGGCGCCCCTTTTTCAAACACGCGCTGTTTACGCCGTCCGGGTCGGGAACTGCGCCTCGAACCATTTGAACAGCAGCACGATCAGCCCGGTCAGGCACATATAGACCAAGGCCAGCAGCAGAAGCGGTTCGTAGATGATGAACGTGTCCTGCCGCACGCGGCCCGCGACGGCATAGATCTCCATGATCGTGATCGTCGAGACGAGCGGCGTCGACTTCAGCTGCAGCACCGTCTCGCCGCCGATGGTGGGCAGGACGCGGTGCAGGGCCTGGGGCAGCCAGATGCGGCGGAAGAGGGTGAAGGGCGGGATGCCCATCGCCTTGCCGGCCTCCAGCTGGCCATGCGGCACGCCCTTGAAGGCGCCGCGCAAGACCTCGCCCTCATAGCCTGCGACCGAGAGCGAGAGGGCCACCACCGCATAGGGCCAGGCCTGGCGCAGGATCGGCCAGAGGTCGGATTTCTGCACCCAGGTGCCGGGGAACAGGCTCCCGAGGCCGTAATACAAGAGCCAGATCTGCATCAGCAAAGGCGTCCCGCGCACCACCGTGCAGAAGGCGCGGGCGGGCCAGGCCAGATACCAGGGCCCCACCGCCTGGGCGAGCCCGATCGGCACCGCCAGCACCATCCCCACTGCCATCGTCACCACGGTCAGCCAGATCGACAGCCAGATGCCCTTGACGATGGCCAGCTGGTATTTCGGGTTCGCCAGCCACTCCCAGCGGCCATAGATCGCCGCCAGCACCAAGAGAACCACCGCCACCGCGATCATCGCCAGCCGGTGCGGTTTCAGGAATGCCTGCATCAGCCCCTCACATCCCTTTGCCCCTTGCGGGCCCATTTCTCGATCCGCCCGAAGCCATAGATCGAGGCCAGCGAGACCAGGAGGTAAAGCCCCATCGCCGCGGGATAAAAGGTGAAAAACGCCTTGGTCGTGGCGCTGGCCTGATAGGTCGCCTTGGTCAGCTCGGCAAACCCGATCACCGCCAGCAAGGCCGTGTCCTTCGTCGCGTTCAGCCAGAGGTTGCCCAAGCCCGGCACCGCATTCGCCGTCATCTGGGGAAAGATGATCCGCCGCGCCACCAGCATCGGCGGCATGCCCATGGCGCGGGCGGCCTCGATCTGGCCATGCGGCACGGCAAGGATGGCGCCGCGCAGCACTTCCGTCTGATAGGCGCCCTGCACGAAGGCCAGAACCGCCACCCCGGTGATGAACTGCGGCAGGACGATGCGATCCTGGCCAAGCGCCAAGAGCACCTCGTTCACCAGCCCGGGCACGGCATAGTAAAGGATCAGGATCAGCACCAGCTCGGGCACCGCCCGCACCAATGTCGTGTAAACGGCGGCCAGGTCTTTCACGACCGGGCCGCCGTAAAGCTTGCCGAAGGCGCCCCCCACCCCGATCACGAAGCCCATCGCATAGGCGCCGACCGCGATCAGGATGGAGTTGCCCAGACCGGAGAGCAATGCGGCCCCCCAGCCGCATTCACCGAAGCCCAGAAGCGTCAGCGAGGAAAGTTCGGCGACCGGGGGGCAGGCCATCACTCACCGTAGATGTCGAAGGTGAAGTACTTCTTGGTGATGGCGTCGTATTCGCCGTTCGCCCGGATCGCCTTGATCGCGGCGTTCAGCGTGTCTTTCAGCGGATCGCCCTTGCGCAGGCCGAAGCCGACGCCCAGGCCCAGGATCGCCGGGTCGTCCTTGGCCATGCCGGCCGACTTGCAGCAGGCCTTGCCCGCATCGCTGTCGAGGAAGGCCTGCAGCGCGATGGAATCGGCCATGACCGCGTCGATCCGGCCGGCGGCGAGATCCTGGTTCGCCTCGTCCTGGGTCTGGTAGGTCTTGATCTCGGAAGCGACGGAGGCGAAATGCGCCTGGGTATAGGCTTCATGCGTGGTCGAGACCTGCACGCCGATGATCTTGCCGGTCAGCCCCGCCTCGTCGGGGGTGATCGTGCTGTCCTTGCCCACCATGATCATGGCCGGGGTCTTGTAATACTTGTCCGAGAAGTCGATCGTCTTCATCCGCTCGTCGGTGATCGACATCGACGACATGATGACGTCGATCTGCCCCGAGGTCAGGGCGGGGATGATCCCGTCCCAGGCGGTCGGCGTCACGACGCATTCGAGCTTGGCCTCTTTGCAGACCGCGTTCATGAAGTCGATTTCCCAGCCGACCCAGTTGCCGCTCGCATCCGGCGAGGTGAAGGGCGGATAGGGTTCGGCCGCCACGCCGATCTTCAGCGGTGCGGCCATGACGGCCGTGCCGAGCGCCAGCGTCGCTGCGGCGGCGAGAAGGATTTTCTTCATCTTGGTCTCCTTGTTGGCAAAAGTCGGAAGTCCGCAGGCCTTAACCCACGGTTTTCAGGAATTGTTTCAGACGCTCGGATTTCGGCGCGCCGAAAAGCTGGTCGGGGGGGCCCTCTTCCTCGATCACCCCGTTGTGCAGGTAGATGACATGGGACGAGACCTCGCGGGCGAAGCGCATCTCATGGGTCACCAGGATCATGGTGCGCCCCTCGTCGGCCAGGCCCTTGATGACCTGAAGCACCTCGCCCACCAGTTCGGGGTCGAGCGCAGAGGTCGGCTCGTCGAAGAGCATGGCCTTGGGCTCGATGGCCAGCGCGCGGGCGATAGCGGCGCGCTGCTGCTGGCCACCCGACATGAAGGCGGGGTAGGCGTCTTCCTTGGCCGCCAGCCCCACCCGTTCCAAAAGCTTGCGGGCGCGGGCCACGGCCTCGTCCTTGGGCACTTTCAGCACATGGACCGGCACTTCGATCAGGTTCTCCAGCACGGTCTTGTGCGTCCAGAGATTGAAGTTCTGAAACACCATGCCCAGGGATTGCCGGATGCGCTCCAGCTGCTTGCGGTCGGCGGGGGCACCGTCGGGCTTCATCTTCACCGCCTCGCCCGCGACCTCAATCTGGCCGCCCGAGGGGGTTTCCAGGAAGTTGATGCAGCGCAGCATGGTCGATTTGCCCGAACCCGAGCCGCCGATGATGGCGACGACATCGCCCACCTTGGCCGTCAGCGAAACGCCCTTGAGCACCTCATGGCTGCCGAAACTCTTGTGCAGGCCGGTGACTCGTATGGCATCGGGCTGCGAGGATGTCGCAGATGTCAATTCCAAGGCTCCCTGACTGTCTCTTATACACATCTCCGAGCCCACGAGACTAGGCATGATCTCGT
>CAMFIX010000446.1 GCA_945952425.1 uncultured Pseudorhodobacter sp.
CCTGCTGCGCATCGCCGCGGGCCTGGAAGAGGCGACGAGCGGCAAGATCGTGATCGGCGATCAGGACGTCAGCGCGCTCCCCCCGGTCGAGCGCGGAATTTCCATGGTGTTTCAAAGCTATGCGCTTTATCCGCACCTGTCGGTCTTCGAGAACATCGCCTTCCCGCTGCGGGTGGCCCGCCTGCCCGAGGCCGAGGTCAAGGCCAAGGTCGAACGCGCCGCCGGGGTCTTGCAGCTGACCGAAAAGCTGCAGCTGAAGCCCGGCCAGTTGTCGGGCGGCCAGCGTCAGCGCGTCGCCATCGGGCGGTCGATCGTGCGCAACCCCAAGGTTTTCCTGTTCGATGAACCCTTGTCGAACCTCGACGCGGCCTTGCGCGGCGACATGCGGGTCGAACTGTCCCAGCTGCATCGCGACCTGGCTGCGACGATGATCTACGTGACCCATGACCAGGTCGAGGCCATGACCATGGCCCACCGTATCGTGGTGCTGAACGCCGGAAGGGTCGAGCAATTCGGCACGCCGATGGAGCTCTATCACCACCCCGCCACCCGCTTCGTCGCCACCTTCATCGGCCAGCCCAACATGAACCTGCTGCCGGCGACCGTGGTCGGCCATGACGCCTCGGGTCTGACGGTCGACATCGACGGCGGCCCGCGCATGACGCTGCCCGTCGAGGGCGCGGCCAAGCCCGGCGACCGGGTCGAAGTCGGCATGCGCCCGGAAAACCTGCACCAGGGCGAGGGGCTTTCGATGAAGGTCCGCGTGCTGGAACGCCTGGGCGGAATCTCCATCACCTACGGCATGTTGCCGACCGGCCAGCGGCTTTGCGCCGCTTTGCCTGGCGATGTGAAAATCCAGGAGGGTCAGACCGTCTCGGTCGCCATCTCCCCCGCCGACGCCCATGTCTTCGACGCGAACGGCGCCGTGATGCGCCGTCGCAATGCCCCTGCCCTTGCCGCCTGAGGAAGCCAAATGCGTATCGTCACCGCCGGGATCGGTCTTCGGGCCGGCCATGTTCTTTCGACCCTGAAACAAGCCATGCCGGAGGCCGAGATCGTCGGCTTTTACGACCCCCAGCCCACCCATCTAGAGATGATCGGGCTGGACACGCCGCGCTATGACAGCATCGAGACGATGCTGGCCGAGGCCAAGCCTGACCTCTATTGCGTCTTCTCGCCCAATGTCTTCCACCTGGAGCAGATCCGGCTGGGGCTGGAGGCCGGGGTGCAGATCTTCACCGAAAAGCCGGTGGTGGTCTCGATCGAGGAAACCCTTGAACTGGCGCGGCTTTTGTCGATCCATGGCGGGGCCAGCCGCGCCATGGTGGGCCTCGTCCTGCGCTATAGTCAGCACATGGTGGACCTGCGAGCCGCGCTGTCCTCCGGCCAGCTGGGCCAGGTCGTGTCCTTGGAGGCCAACGAGCATATCCCGCCCTATCACGGCGCCTTCTTCATGCGCGACTGGCGGCGGATGGCGGGGCTGACCGGCGGCTTCATGCTGGAAAAGTGCTGCCACGACATCGACATCTATAACATGGTGACCGGCTCGCGCCCGCGCCGCGTGGCGAGCTTCGGCGGCCGCAAGAGCTTCCTGCCCGCCAATGCCCCGGCCTCCAATGCCGAGGCCGAGATCTTCCACGTCAAGAAATCGGTGTGGAATTCGGTTCAAGACCCGTTCCATTCGGATGGCGACATCATCGACTATCAGACCGCGATCCTGGAATATGAAACCGGGGCGAGCCTCGCCTTCCACACCAACCTGAACGTGCCCGACGACCAGCGCCGGTTCTGCGTCCTGGGCACCCATGGCATGGCCGAGGGCGACTTCGTGCGCGGCTATCTGAAGGTCACCGCCCGCGACGGCCGCCGCCTGGCCGATCACGATTACACCCAGGGCGCCGCCGCCAAGGGCGCGCATTACGGCGCCGACGAGATGATGTGCCACGACATGGCCGAATATCTGCGCGGCAAGACCAAGGCTCTTCCCGTCTCGATCCTGGATGCGATGGAGGCCGGGATCGCCGCCATCGCTCTGGATCAGGCGCGCCAGACCGGCCAGGTGGTCGATCTGACCGAGGTCTGGGCCAAGCTCGATTCCTACGGCCTGCGCAAATGACCACGCCCGGAGCCCATATGCGCGCCGAACTGGCCGAGGCGGCGGGGGTCTTCGCCGCCACGGTCCGCGGCGCGGTCGGCCCCGCGGCTGCGCGCGACTTGTCCCTGCTGCGGCCCCGCGCGATCTATACTATCGCGCGCGGCTCCTCCGATGCCGCCGCGAATATCCTGTCCTACGAATTCATGCGCGAGCTCGGCCTGCCGATGACCTCGCTGCCGCCCTCGGTCTTTTCGGTCGGCCAGGGTGTCGGCCTCTTGGAGACGCTGGCGCTGGTGGTCAGCCAGTCCGGCGCCTCCGACGACCTGGTGCGCTCGGCCAAGGGGGCGCGGGCGCGCGGGGCCGAGGTGGTGGCCCTGGTCAACGCCCCGGGCTCTCCGGTGGCGGCGCATGCCCATGTGACCCTGCCCATCGGCGCGGGGCCCGAGCTTGCCGTGCCCGCCACGAAATCGGTGATCGGCGCGATTGCCGCCGGGATGGCGCTGCTGGCGGCCATGGCGCCGACTTATGCCGCCCGCGCCGAGGCCTCCGCCGCGGCATTCGCCCCCACGGCCCTGCCCGAGGCGAAAGCCATCCTCTCGGCCCTTTTGCGCGCCCATCATGTCTATGTCATCGGTCGCGACACCGGCTATGGCGCCGCGCAGGAACTGGCACTGAAGCTGAAAGAGACCTGCGCCATCCATGCCGAGGCCTATTCGTCCTCCGAAGTGCTGCACGGGCCGCTGCAGCTGGCGACCAATCCGCTGCTGGTGCTGATCCTGGACACCGAGGCGCCGGATGTGCAGGCCAGCCTCGACACCGCCGAGGCGCGGTTTCGGGCCGCGGGCGGCACCGTCCACCGGCTGCGGCCGGGCGCGACGGGTCTGACTCCCGCCGCTGCCGCCGCCATGCTTCTGGCCCGCACCTATCCCCTGGTGCTGGAGACCGCCCTGGCGCTCGGCCACGATCCCGACCGGCCCGAGACCCTCTCGAAAGTGACCCAGACGATATGAGCGCGCCGGGCATCCTTGCAGCCGGGATCGACCTCGGCGGCACCAAGATCGAGGCGCAGGTCTTCGATGCCGACTGGCAGCGCATCGACAGCCGGCGTGTCGCAACGCCCAAGGAGTACCAGGGCCTGGTCGCGGCCCGGGTC
>CAMFIX010000447.1 GCA_945952425.1 uncultured Pseudorhodobacter sp.
GCCCCCGCCCCAGCCACCCGCTCCTGCCCCCCCCCCCCTCGCCGCCGATCACCAGGCGCTGTTCCTGGACAATGGTCGCAGCCTGCTGGTGACCTTCGACACCCATCGCGCGGCCTTCGAACGGCCCCGCAAGCTGCCCGTCGGCATGGACCTGGCCGACGAATGCGACTGGTCGCATCTGTGCCTGCTGGCGCGCAAACACCCCTGGTTCCGGTCCGATTCCGTCTGGGCCTTTTTCGACGAGATGATCGACGAGGGTTTCTTCGAACGCTTCGACCGGGTGCTGTTTTACGGCGGCGGGCCCTTGGGCTATGCGGCGGCCTCTTACGCGGTCGCGGCGCCCGGCGCGCAGGTTCTGCTGTTGAACCCGGTCGCCACGCAATCGCCCGGCCTCGCCGGTTGGGATGACCGCTACCGCGAGGCGCGGCGGATGGATTTCACCTCGCGCTATGGCTTCGCCCCCGACATGATCGAGGGCGCGGGCCTGGTCACCGTCATCGGCGACCCGTGCGAGCGGGTGGATGCGATGCATGCGGCGCTGTTCCTGGGGCCCCATGTGCGGCATTTCGCGGCCCGGCTCGGCGGCAGCGACCTGGAGGGCAGCTTCGCCCGGATCGGCATCCTGAACCACCTGATCGCCGCCGCGATGGAGGGCGCGCTGACGCTGCAGCGGTTTGCGACCCTCTGGCGCAGGCGGCGCGACGATGGGACATACCTGCGCCACCTGCAGCTGGCGGTGGCCGAGCACCCTTTGCGCGAAATCGCCGTCTGCCGCAACGTGGTGACGCGGCTGGATCAAAAGCGCTTCCGCAAGCGTCTGGCCGAGCTCGGCGCAGGGGAGGCCCCCGCCGACGAGCCTGCCGAAGAGCCCAGCGGCGCCTCCTGATCAGCCGCCGCCCTGCGCCATCGAGGTCAGCTCTTCGGCGCGATCCTCCGAGACCCGGGCCAGGCAATCCGACAGGATCATCGGCTGCATCGAGCCGCCCTGGTATTCGAAGGCCTCTGCCGCACAGGTCTGGTCGCGATAGGTGATCCAGGCACGCTGGGCCGCGCGCAGGGCCTGTTCGGCGCCCCGCTGATCTGCGGGCAGGCTGGCATCGACCTGTTTCATCTCGTCGATCGCATCCTTGTAGGCGTCGTTCAGCTTGCCATCCGCGGCGGTGGCGTTTTTCTGGGCGCAGAGGTTCATCTCCGCCTGGTTTTCGCTGTCGGTGCAGGTGTCGGCAAAGGCGGGCAGCGGCAAGAGAAGCAGAAGGGCGAGGATGCGCATGGGGCGGGCTCCGGACAGATGCGGGCAGGATCGTGCGGCGGGGCGGCGCTGTCCAGCGGGAAATGCCCGAAGCCACTGGAACCGGGGCCGCTTTTCGGCTAGGGCGACCCCATGACCCAGATCCCCCTCCGCACCCTTGACATCAGGCGGCCCGACGACATGCACCTGCATCTGCGCGATGGCGCCATGCTGCAGTCCGTGGCCCCCGAAAGCGCGCGCGACTTCGCCCGCGCCATCATCATGCCGAACCTGGTGCCGCCGGTGGTGACGGGGGCGGATGCCCTGGCCTATCGCGACCGTATCCTGGCCGCGGCGCCGGGCTTCACCCCCCTCATGACGCTGTACCTGACCGAGGGCACCGACCCCGCCGATGTGGCGGCCGCGGCCGCCTCGGGCCTGGTCAAGGCGGTCAAGCTTTACCCGGCGGGCGCGACCACCAATTCCCACGGCGGGGTGCGCGACCTGGCCCGCGTCATGCCCGTGCTGGAGAAGATGGCCGAGATCGGCCTTCCCCTTTGCACCCATGGCGAGGTCACGACGCCGGAGGTCGATATCTTCGACCGCGAGGCGGTCTTCATCGACACGGTGCTCGATCCCTTGCGCCGCCGCCTGCCGGAGCTGCGCGTGGTGATGGAGCATATCACGACCGAAGAGGGCGTGGCCTATGCGGGGCAGGGCGGCAACCTGGCCGCCACGATCACCACCCATCACCTGATCCTCAACCGCAACCATATCCTGGTCGGCGGGATCAAGCCGCATTACTACTGCCTGCCGGTGGCCAAACGCGAGAAGCACCGCCTGGCCCTGCGCAAGGCCGCCACCAGCGGCAGCCCCTCCTATTTCCTCGGCACCGACAGCGCCCCCCATGTGGATGCGCTGAAGGAGCATGCCTGCGGCTGCGCGGGCTGCTTTACCGCGACGAACACGATGCCGCTCTTGGCGCATGTCTTCGAGGAAGAGGGCGCGCTGGACCGGCTGGAGGGCTTTACCGCGCTGCACGGCGCGGCCTTCTATGGCCTGGCCCCGAACGACGGGCGCCTGACCCTGGTGAAAGAGGCCGAGCCCGTGACCTTTCCGCCCAAGATCGCAACCGGCGCCGGCCCCGTCACCGTCTTCGACCCCGGCTTCCCCCTTCACTGGCGCGTCGCGCCCTGACATCCGGGCGCCAAAAATTTTCGGCGAAAATTTTTGGCGCGACCCGCAGCCCTTCGACACGGAGCCCCGATGATCCCCGCCAGCTTCCCCCCCCGCGAAGAAATCGCCCGCCTGACCGCCCGTGCGCTTCTGGAAATCAAGGCGGTGCATTTCAACGCCGAGACGCCGTTTACGCTGGCTTCGGGCCTGCCCTCGCCCACCTATATCGACTGCCGCAAGCTGATCTCTTACCCGCGCATCCGCTCGGTGCTGATGGATTTCCTGACGGTGACGGTCTTGCGCGATGCGGGGCTGGAGGCGTTCGACAATATCGCGGGCGGCGAGACCGCGGGCATCCCCTTCGCCGCCTTGGTGGCAGAGCGGATGGCCCTGCCGATGACCTATGTGCGCAAGAAGCCGAAAGGCTATGGCCGCAATGCCCGGATCGAGGGCGCGATGAGCGAAGGCCAGCGCGTGCTGCTGGTCGAAGACCTGACAACCGATGGCGGCAGCAAGCTGAGCTTCGTCGATGCGATCCGCGAGACGGGGGCGCTCTGCGCCCATACCGCGGTGATCTTCTACTACGGCATCTTCCCCGAGACCATCGGCCGCCTCGCCGACCACGGGGTCGCGCTGCATCACCTTTGCACCTGGTGGGATGTGCTGGCCGAGGCGCGGGCGCAGGGGGCTTTCGATGCGACGACCCTGGCGGAGGTGGAAAAGTTCCTGCACGACCCGCGCGCCTGGCAAGAGGCGCGGGCGAAGGGCTGACAGCGCGGCGCGGGTGGCTGCCTCCCGGGAGGGTTTCACACCCTCGCCCCGCGTCCATCGGTTCTCGAA
>CAMFIX010000448.1 GCA_945952425.1 uncultured Pseudorhodobacter sp.
GGCAGGGGGCGATTGCGGAACAGGTCGTAGAGACCCGATTCCTTCATCGCCCTGCACGCGCCCGATCCACCCTCCAGACGGATGCTGCCCTGCTGGGATTGCGATACGGGTGTCGGCAAGCTGTTCGGGGTCGTAGCCGATAAGCCATGACCGCTTGCGGACGTGGTTGGCTCCAACGCTGTCAGCACCCACCACGCACGGTTCGCAGGCGTAGCCGAGCGTTTCCAGCTCATCGAGCAGCCGGTCAGCGCCGCGAGTTCTGAGATTAGGGCTGTTTTCAAAAGCGAACCAGCGAGGGCGGCAATCTCCGACCAGGCGGACGGCTTCGAGATAGAGGCCCGACCGTTCGCCGTCGATCCCTTTGCCTTTCGTGTTGGCGCTGGAGATGTCCTGGCACGGCGGGCTGCCGACGATGATGTCGGGCAGGAATCCAAGGTCGGAAACAAGTCGAGTTGCCGTGAGGGCGCAAACGTCCTCGTAGAGTCTGACATGGGGATTGTTCTCCGCGTAGAGGACGCGGCGCCATTCGATGATCTCGCAGGCCGCCACGGTGATGAAGCCGGCGCGATGCAGGCCGAGCGACCAGCCGCCCGCCGCCGCGCTGAACAGGTCGAGGGCGCGCATCATGGCGCACCTCGCGGCACGGCACCGGCACCACGCCTCGCGTGCGTGCGCGTCAAAGAAGAAGAGTTATATTCTTTGTTAGATTCTTCTATATAGTGCGCGGTGCGATTTGCGCCTGATGTCCCGATACTGCGTGCGCCTGATGTCCCGATAGGTTCCACATGGTTATCCACAGGCACTGTGGATGGATTTTCAGGGAGAAAACGCAGTAGCTCGCGCCCGTCCTCCCGTTCGCTCTGAAGCCGGTAGCCGGGCAACGACTGGCGGGCCGCGATCCGACGAAGGTCCAGCGCGAAGTCGGATGGCCGGGCAAGGCTGCCGGATTTCCGGTGAAGATGGGAAACCTCGAACGCCCAGCCCTCGGGCTGATGCCCGGCATGTTTGCGGGCGACGCGATACAACCAGCGTTCGATGCCGCCTTTCAACCGAAAATAGGCCGGGTCGATGGCCAGGACCAGCGAGCGGTCGATGACGCTGTTGTAGAACCATTCGGGCAGGACGAACTCCATGCCCTCGACGCGCCCGGCGCGCGTGGTCAATTCTTCCCATTCATTAATCCAGGAGAATTGCCGGCGCCGCCAATGCGGCCCGTTGCGGATGGAGGTGGCGATGACGGTCGATTGCAGGCGCGCGAGCGCGGCCTTGAGCAACAGATAGTCCCGGTTGCCGGTAGCCCGCCCGATGGCGCGGAGAAGCTGGTAGGGCATGAAGCGGAAGAAGCGCGACGTGGGAAAGCCGCTGTTCTCCGCCGCGACGATCTGGCTGGCGGCCCAGATCAGCACATCGGCGTCCCAAATGGTCGCCATGCCGTGCTCGGGCATGCCGAGCACCTGCACCTCCACATCGGCGGCTTTGTAGAGAATAGGCCTGGTGCGCGGAGATTTCGCCAGCGAGAAGAAAGGCCTCTCCATCAGGTCGCGCTGATCGCGCGGCGGCGCGTCACCGGTCGCGACGATGAACGGATCGAGGCGGGCACGCTCGCTGGCGCACTCCGGCCTGACGGGGCTGCGATCGTCGTCCCGCACCATTCAGAGCTGGTCCCGCTCTTCGGGCGTCAGCGGATGCGGGGGAAAGACCGTGCCGGCGTCCCTGTCCCGTGTGCATGTGCGGGCGCCGGTTTCTGTCCAGGCTTCCAGGTCGCGGATGGCATAGAGCACGCGGCCACCGACTTTCCGGTAGACCGGGCCGGTGCCATAGGTGCGATGCTTTTCAAGGGTCCGGCGCGAAAGGCCGAGGAAATAGGCGGCTTCCTTGGTGCGCAGGAATCTCGGCGGCAGGTCCGCCAGCGGATCGGGCATGAGATCACCTCGGGTTCGTTGATGCTGCTGTCGTCGGCGACAGCGGGCTGTGGCGAACCATGGCGAGGGATCGGCGACCTGTAGCGGGCCGTATTTGCGTGTATGTTTTTACGGCCCCCCTTGCTGCGACCAGGATGTTGGCCGGGACTATTTGCGCCGAGGCTTGACTGGATAATGCAGGAGTAGCCTGTAGCCACCTTTCATCATGGCGATGCCATGAGTGACCAGGCGACGGGTTTTGTTACGGCGAGGATCACCCTCCCAATCTGTCTTATCGCCGCGAAAGCCGAGTAACGTCTCGCCGATGGCGCGATGGCTCTCACCACGCAGCTTCGCATCGAGCGCACGCAGGGACAGGATATGAAACTGGCGCAGTTGCGAGGGCATGGCGCGGAAATCCGGGCCGGGCGCGCGGCCGTTCAGCGAACGCCACAAGCGCCGCGCGGCGTGGGCGCGCAGCTCGAGAAAGGAATCCATCGGCAGGGTGACAGCATAGAACGCTGCCGAGTCGGGAACCGCTTCGGGAAGCCAGAACTGGTGCGCGACGCCATCCACTTGCCATAGCCCGTGCCAGCCGTCGCCGGCGCGGCGCAGATCGAGGCCGTCGAGATGGGCCAGAGTGAATGTCGGCCCTTCCGGGCCGGCCGATTCCGGCGCAGACGACAACATCACCGCCTGCGGCTGAAGGCTCGGAATCCAGAACTGCGATTGCCGGTCGGCGAGTGTTTCAGGATCGCAGGGGAAATCGCAGCCCCCAGCGTCGTGCGAACGCATCGAGCCGGGGGCCAGTCGGATTCTTCATACGCGAGATCGCGTGAAAATCGTGATGATACTCATCATCGCGTCGCAGATATTCCCAAGCGAAACCGGCGGCGGGAATGGTTTTCGTGTGCTTGTAGTCCGCCGATGCACGCCAGTCTATGCTCAACGGCATGGCGTCACCTCCCTAAGCAGGGCGGTGCATGAACCCCATGACATCGCCCTGATAAAGAGCGTCGTTCACAGCTGACAGTCGGGGTAGTCACTATTTCCAGATAACCGGATCGCCCGGCCTGAAGAATGCGATGGATGTCTTGTGTTTAATATCGTTCGGATCAGCTTGCCGACCCAAACGGAGCCTACCGCGAGCTTGCCGAAAATTGGCATAACTGAACGGGCGGGTTTCGTTCTGCCTTATCTCCGGGAATGACCTTATCACTGACGTGTGGAATCGCTTTGTTGTGGCTGAGAGCAGGAAAGCCGCTCAAATGCCGACCCATTCCGAGTGACTCAGCTCATACGTCACCTCACCGTGCTCAGTGCCGGGTATAGGGT